>PWFU01000059.1 GCA_003554185.1 Candidatus Dojkabacteria bacterium | reverse complement strand
TGACTTAAGAAAAAGGTTATCGGATAATAAAACCCAAATTTCTCAATTGCAAAGAAAAATAAATAATTTAACTGATGCCATTGCGGATGAAGATAATAAATTAGTACGTAATAATCTTATCGATAAACAAAAACTCTTAAATCAGGAACATGATAATTTATTACAGGACAATAAAGCAATAGAAAAAGAGATTGAACAAATTACCATTGAATCCGAGCAATTGCATCAAAGTATTGATAATTCAAAAGAGGTTTACGAATTATTGCAGAATACAGATAATGAAATTGAAAAACGTGATATAAGATTATCTTTGCGTCAGGAAATTCGTAAATTTGTCGAGCGGATTGAAATTTATCCAATCAAAGAATATAAACCAGTCCAAGAAGTGGAAACAGGAGTTCAACAAATTATGCATAGTAAATACATTGACAAAGTGAGGATTAAATTTAAAGGTAGTAAAAAAGTAAGGTTATTGCTTCGTAAAACATTCGCAGTCAACGAATAAAACCTATTATAACATTATAACATTATAGTAGGTTTTAATCCTTATCATTAAAAGAATATAGATTTAATTTAAATATCTTAAAAATTTATAAATTCTTTTTTTGTATTGTTTTTTTAATTAATTTTACACATAATTATAATAGGAAATATTTTATCGCTAATCAAGCGAGCTTTAAAAATCTTAGTAAATAGCTCCATACGGGCAAATTATAGGTTTTTGAAGCTCGCTTTTTTTATAAACATATATTTAAAAATAAAACATATGAGAGTACAAGATTTAAGAAAAAACCAAGGAATTAGCCAACAAGCAGTAGCTGAGAAATTGAATATGAGTTCAATAACTTACAGCAACTATGAAAGAGGAGCCACTCCTTTTCCGATTGAAGATTGTATTATTTTGGAAAATGAGTTTTGTCAGCCATTGGATTGGGATGAGCAAATAGACAAAGAAACTAAGGAGGATTTAATTGAGTGTTTCAATAGGCTTGTTAAAAGATACCCACTTTTATCAGTATTGAGTTTCATGCAAAAAAACATAAAGGGAGATCAGAAGTTTAACGAACCGGGCAGGACAATCAAACATTACGTCAATAATATGCATCAGGATAAGGAAAACCCTTTGTTGCCGCCTGACGTCGGTGAATAATTTTAAAGCAATCAAATTTAAAGGGGTTTTCGCAAATGATTTTGCTATTATAGTATATAGATATTAAGAAATAAAAAACATGCTTTAAAACCGTTTAAAAACATACTAAAATTAAATAGAAATGACAAAAAAACCAGTATTAGTAGTCCACAATGGAACAGGAAACACAGGAAACCAAATCGTTAACCACACGAAACAACAAAAGACAAGAAACATGAGTAATGAAGAAACACCGTTATATCCAGCAGGAGTAATTGAAACTCCGCAGGTAAATAGAAAAGATGAGCTGGAAGTGTTAAGGGAAGCAGAAGAAGCAAATGATATTTTACTGCCACCTGAATTCAACGTAATGCTTGCCAATCCATCTAAAAAGGATAAGCCGGATAATGAAGATGAAACACCTCTTTATCCACCGGGAATAAATCCGGATGATGATTGCAAGGACTGCGATTAAATCAATAAATTTATAAACATTAAAATTTACTCAATATGAAAACAGAACAAATATATAAAGAACCTCAATACAAGAAATTTCTTGAGCGGAAAAGGGAGCAAAGCATTGTTTTGAATGCTGAAAGGAGAAAAGATGATTATCGTTATTCTGGCAGCATGCACACTTTGAAAGACTGCCAGGGTATTTTGGACGAGATTCAAGGCGTTACTAATTACAAAGGAAAAGTTATTGAAGGTTTGGTACAAATTGCAGAAGATGAATTGAAAGAAATACGGCATAAGTTTGAAAACTTCAAGTATAAAAGAGTGAGAGCTGGTTATGAAGAACCTTTAAAGCCTGAAGGGGAGCTATTGGAACAGTTTTGCGAAGCACAGGCACGAATAGATGTTCTTTCTGAGGAAATTAGTCATTTGGAAAAACAAATAAATAAGTTAGAAAAGGAGCAGGAAAAAGAGAGAGCTGACAGACAAGTTTTAATAAACGGTCTGAAATGTGCTGGCAAAATTGAAAGTCCAATGAATCCCGAAATTGATGGACAAAAGGTAAACCGTTGTCCTGATAGGGAAGTTCCTTACGTTGATGACACTGCTTCAAAATACGACGGTATGCTAATTAAAGATTACAGGAAACTGGCTAAAAAATGGAATAAGGAAATGCAACAAAAAGACCGGGAACGTTTGAAGCAAAAACAAGACGAAGCTAAAGCCGAAGGTGCGGAAATTCCTACAATGCTTATCAAAACGTACCGGCGTCGAAAATACACGCAAAGCGAATTACCTGATTTTCCAAAGGAATATGAGAACATGAAAAAAGTTAAAACATAGGGCGCAAGGTGCGCTTTTCGGTGGTCATAAGTAACATGGCCTCTCTTTTCTTGCGGGGGCAGCTGGGAAGCTCCCCCCGTTTTTTCAAACATTTAAAGAAATTAAATATGATGAAAGTCTTGCATGAAAACAGCGAAGTTGTAATCTTCGAGACAATAATTGAAGAGGTAAAAATCATAACTCTTTACTACCAAAAAACAGGTGATACGGAAGTTGCATTATCAGGTCTTTTCAAATTACTGGGTTATGACAGCATCCAACAAATGATCAGCGATAATAGATTTTTAGATATGGTTACGCGGTTACAAAAAGCAAATGGTGATCAAACATTTCCAATTTTGAATGGAAAATTTCTATTATTCAGGAAACAATTCATGGAAAAGTTTGGCTCTGATTTTGAAAAATTCCAAGAGGTAATGTCTTACAGGTAAAATAAAAATTTAAAAAAAGTTGACTGATTTTGTATAATATAATAAATGCTATAAAAAAGGAAAAAGAAATTAAAGTCCGGTGCCAAAATCATTTTTGGGAGGTTTCCTTTTAACCTTATAGCACGCCGGGCTTTTTAAATTAATGGAGGATAAAACCATGAAAACGTATGAAGAATTACAAGACTTAGCTATTTGCTATGGATATAAATTGCTTGAAAAGGCAAAAGAAAAATATTCTGACGAAGAATCTTTGGAACAAAACTTTTATCATAAAATAATAGTATTTGACGATGAAAGTATAGTTGAATTAGAGGATCCTAATAAACCTGTACCTCCTGAATTACATGAAGGTATGGGATTTGAGATTTTCTATTATTTGGGCAAACATCGCGTCGGTATGTTTTACTGCCCAGGCGTAGGAGAATGGAATGATGAAATTGAAGACTTTGAAGACAGATGGAATGATGAAAAAGAATGCTGGGAATAAACAGAATAAGCTACTCACGCAAAAAAACAGATTAGTGATGAGAGATGATAATTGGAGACATGCGGCGGAGTGAATTCCGGCAGGTTGACAGAAAGTTAATCTATGGTGAGATTTTACCTGATGGGAATTTGCAGTTACATGCAACGCAACCAAATAGTAGTAATACGGTTTTAAGATTGCCGAGGGATAAAGTCGGGAAAATACGCAGAAAACCCGCAAACAAACAGCGTGAAATAATTCAAGATTTGAATGGTATTTTGCGTATAAAGTTAATAACGGGATCTGCAAAATTATAAAAACGGGATTTAGTTGGAGGGCGGCTTTCACTGCCTTTAGCTGTTCTCCGACCCCGTTTTTTGAGAACAAACAAAAAGGCAGATTGATACTTTAATTTATGAACTAATAAAAAGGCAGTAACTATGGCAGAAACAAAGAAAAAAAGAAAAAGAATGACCAGTTATAAAGTGACGGCTTTAGACGTCGCACGAGCTTGCGACAGCTATAAGGATGGAAGCCCTGGGCAGTACATGGCAATTTGCCCAGTCCACAACGACACGAATCCTTCGTTGTCAATAAAAGATGCAAATGGCAAGGTTTTAATCAAATGCTTTTCCAATGCAGGTTGTCAATACAAAGATATTGTGGAAGCATTAAGCAAAAGAGGGCTGGAAATAAATAGTTCCGTGAAATCACCGAAACATACAACGGGATTGCCGCCGGGAATTGCGACAACTTTCAACAATAAGCAGTTTGCGGCAAAATGGACTTGGCGAGATGAGCATGGCGAAATAATCGGCTACACGGTACGGTATGAAGGCGAAAAATTGAAACAAACTGGCAAAAGGGCTAAGGACGTAATTCCGTATTTTCAGAAAAAAGGCATTAAATGGGTGGCAAAGGCGCCCAAAGGTGAACGTAAATTATATAACCTTGATTTAATCAGTGATGCAGAGGAAGGGGAACAAATATATGTTGTCGAAGGTGAGAAAAAAGCAGATTTGTTGGTGCAATTAGGACTAACAGCGACTTATTCACTTGGCGGCAGCAATGCGGCTGCAAAAACTGATTGGACGCCGTTGGCGAATAAACAAGTGGTTATTTGGGCGGATAATGATGAGGCGGGAAAGGTATATGAAAGTAACGTGTTCCGGGAATTAGTAAACGTTGGCGAAAGCACGTTGATTGTTGAGGCTATTGATACGAGCAAATTGGATTTAGAAGAAGGTGGAGATGTTTATGATTATTACCAAAAAAATGATAATGTTACGAAGGAAACAGTGCAAAATTTGGAGCGTATTGAAGTTTCCGGCGAAAAGGATTTAGGCATTATCATTGTTGATCCTGCAGACGTTGCCGAAGCGTATGAGGAAGCCGAAAAACTTTTATTGAAAAAAGCACCTTATGAGATTTTTCAACGTTGTAATGAAATTGTTAGGGTGCGTAAAAGTTCAGAAAATCAAATCGGGTTGGCAGAGGTCACTAAAGATTATTTCACTGATCTATTGAGCCGCCATATAACTTTTGTACAAGAAACGAAAGATGGATATAAACAGATTGATCCGCCTGCAAAAATTACGAATCGTTATTTTGCACGTTCAGGACACTGGGATTTACACACGTTGGAAGGATTGATCTATGCTCCTACATTAAGACCAGAAAAAAATACGCTGATCAGTGAGCCGGGTTATGATAAGGAGACTGGAATTTACTTTGTTGACAATGAAGGGAAAAATATTAAGGTACAGGATGAACCGACCAAGGAAGATGCACAAGAGGCGTTGAAGAAATTGAATTATATCCTGCAGGATTTTCCGTTTGTCACAGAAGCTGATAAATCCGTTGTTTTAGCTGCAATTTTAACTTCACTTGTTAGAAAAAGCTTCAAAATTGCCCCTGCATTTGGAATTTCGGCGCCTAACAAGGGAGCAGGAAAAACACTTTTGAGTGATATTGTGCATATTATTGCTACGGGGCACCAAGTAACGCCAATAGATTTGGGATTTAATAAAGAAGAACAACAGAAGCAGTTATTCGCTAAGTTATTGGAGGGTAACCCTGTAATAACAATAGATAATGTGGATATGAATATTAGGAGTGGGTATTTATGCAGCGTTATCACGGCACCTGATGGCAAACACAGCGGCAGGATTTTAGGGGCAAGCGAAACAAAACAAGTGCCGACCACCGTAACAATTCTCATTAATGGAAACAATCTAATATTTCAGGGTGATATGACAGATCGTGTATTGTTATGTACAATTGACCCGAAGTGTGAAGAACCAAGGCAAAGAGATAATTTCAAAATCAAAAATTTATCTCAATATGTTAGAAAGTTCAGGAGACGGTATATTGAAGCCGCGTTAACGATTATGCGGGCTTATGAGGTAGCTGGAAAGCCACGAACAAATGTGCCGGCGATGGATTTCAAGCAGTGGAGCAGGTTAGTAAGGGAAAGTTTGGTGTGGTTAGGTTGTGAAGATCCTTATAAAACTCAATTAAGAGCCAAGCAGGAAGATCCTGAAAAGCAAAATCATAAAGCTATTATGGAGTTATGGTCGGAAATTTACGATTTTGGTGTGCCAGTCACAGTTTCTGACATTGTGGAGGATTGCAACAGAGCCTTGGAAAATAAAGTTACAACGAGTAATGAATATCAGTTAGCGGTGTTGTTATTAGATGTATCATATTCGAAAGGGAAGCAGTTAACGAATAGAGCCATTGGGAATTATTTGTCAAGGAAAAAAAATGCACCGATCGATGACATGAAAATTGTGAAATCAAAAAAACGAACTAACAATTTAGGACATTGGGAAGTCGTAAATGTTATATAATTGAAAATCAATAAGTTAATAAAACCAATAATTAGTCTAATTACTCAAATTAGTCGGTTTTAGCCAGCAAAAAAAACGGTTTTTTAAATTTTTTTTTATTATCAATTTTATTGCTACCGGAAACCGACTAATTTAACCAATTGGACTAATTCATTAAAGAAAGGAATAAATTATGGGACAGCGATGTCAAATTTGCAATCATACGAATAGGAAAGCCATTGAACAGGCGGTTTTAGACGGTCACCCGTTTACAAAAATAGGTAATAAATACCTTGTCAGCTGGCAGGCAGTGCGAAGCCATGCTCAGAATCATTTATCTAAAAGGGTTGTCAAAGCTGCGGAGCAGAAGCAGTTGAATGAAGATATAAACATGGTGCAGAAAGCCACTTCGTTGATGACGGATTTAGAGGGAATGATTGATGACTTCAAAAAACAAGGTAAAGACGCTTTGACTTTAAACGCAATCGATAAGTTAATTAAGTTGTATCAGGCGATGAGTTCAATAGCTTCTATGTATTATCAGCAACAAGCCGAAACAAGATTTAAAGAACAAGAAAAAGAACAAGATAAAGAGGACGAAAAACAACAAGAAGGTGCGGAGCAGATTTGGGATACTGCCGAGCAAATTTTTGATAAGTTAGAAAAGGAGTTGTTTGCGGCTATGTTATCTAAAGTTTTTGGCGAAATCCAGGGAATGGAAGTTTCAGATAGGTCTATCAAAGAAATTATCAATGATTTCAAAGATGTTGATAATCCTAAGTATCCTGCAAAAGAAAATGATGCTTTAGAAACGCCGGAATCAAATCAACAAAACGAGGAAACAGAGCAGGAAATAGAGCAGGAACCCGAACCAGCTCCAGCTCCAAAGAAGCCAAAACCTTACAGGAAACAAATTCCAAGTCTAAAGACAGATGACCCAGCTACAAAGGAAAGGGTGAGAAGGGAATTAGGAATGAGTAATTCAAGCGGAATTATAGGGAGAAAGTAAATATTATATATTTTAAGTAATATCTATAAAATATTTATTCTTTTTCTTGTTTTTTTGTAAAATATTCTATACCTTTATACCGTAATTATATAAAATATTCACTTAAATAATCATATTATGGTATACAAAAGAAAAGGAAAAAAGAAACAAAAGCCTTTCGTGTTAACGCCTGAGGATTTTTTCAGTCGTGATGAAAGGAAAAAGCTATTAAAAACATGTAGGGAAAAAGCGGAATTGGATTTATTGCATGGTAAAAAGACTTGGGTTGCTCGTTACATGTTGGTTGATTTGGCTTTGTATTCAGGATTAAGGGTTGCCGAAATTGCATCTTTAAAAATCGGTGACTTATGTTTAAAGAACGGCGATCCTTATTTAATTGTCCGTAAAGGAAAGGGCGACAAAAAGCGGGTTGTTTATTTGGACAATGGACTTACGAAGCATTTGAAAGAGTTTTTGCAGTATAAAGAACGTTCACTGCTTCAATCAATTGAACCTGATCAGCCTTTATTTAAAGGACAAAAAGGCGATCACAGTCCACCTATTACGTTAATGAAATCCTTTAAAACAGCTTGCGAAACGGCTGGATTAAGAAAAAAATTGTCTATTCACAGCGCCCGGCACACTTACGCCACTTTCCTTTTACATGATACAGGGAATTTGCGTTATGTGCAGCAACAATTAGGACATAGCTCAATCGCAATGACTTCTCATTATGCCAATATCCTGCCTGAAGAAAATGGCAAGCTGGCAAATCTAATTGAAAGGGAAGATTAATAAATCTTATTTTACAAACTAAACCCATTAATCAGATGGAAAAAGAAAAATCTCAAAAGGCGTATAGCTACATACGCTTCAGTACTCCTGAGCAACAAAAAGGTGACAGCCTTCGCAGACAACTGGAAGCCAGCGAAAAATACGCAAAGGAAAATGGACTTGAACTTGATAAATCTTTAAATTTAAGAGATTTGGGACTAAGTGCATACCACGCAAAACACCGCACTCATGGGGCTTTGGGGCAATTTCTCAAATTAGTTGAACAAGACAAGATTGCAAAAGGCAGTATTTTGATAGTTGAAAACCTTGACAGGCTAAGCAGGGAGCAAGTCCTGGACGCTCTCAACCAGTTTACCAGTATCATAAAATCAGGTATTGAAATTGTCACTCTACAGGACGGAATGAAATACAGCACGGAAAGCATTTCACAAAATTGGACACAATTAATTATTTCCATTGCTATAATGGCTCGTGCCAATGAAGAAAGTGTTTTGAAAAGTCTAAGATTAAAAGCTACATGGAAACAGAAGCGGAATAATATCAATAAAAGCAAATTGACGGGACGTTGTCCAGCATGGTTAAAGTTATCTAAGGATAAAACGAAGTTTATTATTATTCCTGAAGCTCAACAAGCCATTAAAAAAATCTTTGAACTTAAGTTACAAGGCAAAGGCGGGGAAGCTATTGCCAAACAATTGAACCAAGAATCAGGCACATGGAAACCTGCTAAGAATTGGCGCAAATCTTATATTCAAAAAATTTTAAACAGTAAGGCAGTTATCGGGGAATTTCAACCTTATAAGTATGTAAAAGATGAAGAAACGGGGAAACGAGAAAGGGTGCCGGCAGGCGAAGCAATTCCTGATTACTATCCACCTATTATTGACAATGATTTATTTGATAAGGTGCAGGGGCAAATTAAAGCTAATGGACAAGTGAAAGGATATGCAGGCGGGAAGACTGGCAAAGTAACAAATCTTTTCACTTACATTGCTAAATGTGGATTGTGTAATAGTCCACTGCATTTTATTGACAAAGGCAAACCACCAAAAGGCAGGCAATATCTACATTGTGATAGTGTACGTAGGGGCAATGGTTGTGATGCAAAGGCAATTGATTATAATGAATTTGTGGAATTGTTTTTTAGCAATTTTGAGGAATTAAACATATCGGATTTATTA
>PWFU01000035.1 GCA_003554185.1 Candidatus Dojkabacteria bacterium | reverse complement strand
TCTGGATATCTCAGCAAAACCGGTTGTAAGACATTAATACAAAAATCGTCTATTGTAGACCAACTACAGAAATAATCCAAAACCTTATCAAAAAATACTAGATCAGATTTCCCAATACAATCAATTTTGTTTTTCAAAACAAAATTCCCGGTTAAAATTGTTTCTTCTATCTCAGTATTATAAAGCATTTGTGTAAGCACAAATGCCTCTTTGCAATTAAGTTCTTTAATTTCCTTCTTGTATTTCTTCAATAATCCATTGAGTACGGGGGCTCTAAGACCAAAAGAATTATAGCCTTGATATTTGTGATATTTTCTATCTTCCTCTGCAGTTTTTTCGTCCCTGTGTTTAACAAGATCGTTATAAATCTTCGTATATAAATTTTTCATACCTTTGAGAAAATTCTTTATTAGATGTGAGAGTACCAATGGGTCGCCCGGGACTCGAACCCAGCACCTCCTGCTTAAAAGGCAGTTGCTCTAACCAGATGAGCTAGCGACCCCTATCTATTGGATAATTACAAAAGAGATTATACTAAAAACTTTTGTATTATAAAACCTTTTTTGAAAAAATCAAAAAGAATTCTGAACAAGAACAGAAATAAAATCCAAATCATCATTAGAAGAACTCATAACCCTGTGCTTGTAGCCGCATTTTTGACAAACATAGTGTATACGAAAACCATCTCTTAAAACCTCTGCAGCTATTGGCTCCATAAGAGCCTTGCAATCACTCATTCTATCCCCCGGGTTAACATCCACATGTTTTGAATAAAGGCATTTAGGACAATGATCTGTATAACCATCCCCTACAATATGTGTATTACAGTTTTCACAAAAAAAATCTTCTTTCTTTTTTTGAAAACCTTTTGAATGCATAAATAATTTTAATCAAAATCAAACTTAGCAATAGGTTTAAAAGACCTACGATGAATTTTACACGGCCCTATAGCTTCTAAAGCCTCTCTATGCTCCTTTGTACCATATCCAACATTCCTTTCAAAACCATACTCTGGAAAAATGTTTGAATACTCTTTCATAATATTATCCCTTGTAACTTTAGCAATAACCGAAGCAGCAGAAATACTGTAATGTAAAGAATCTCCTTTGTTAACTAACTCTTTTTTAAAATTATTGAAACCATTGATATTACCATCAATTAATAAATATCCTATATCTGAAGAAATCCTCTTTTTTAAATCCTCTAGTGCTAATTCTGCAGCCCTCTCTATTGAATTACTAAGCCCTAACTTATCTATATCATAATTCTCTACTATACCTATTCCCCAACCGTGGGATTTCTCTTTGATTAATTCAAAAAAATAATCCCTCTTTTTCTCAGACATACTCTTACTATCTCTAACTCCTTCTAAAAATTGATCCCTATTATTTATACAAACAACCCCTACAACAACTGGACCAGCCCATGGTCCTCTACCAACTTCATCTACGCCACAAACATTTGCATAACCTTTGTTTAAGATTTCACTTTCCAAATCTATAGTTGGCTGAATCATAAATTTAAATATTTATTAATTTTAGATATAATGGAGTATTGATATATGAAGAATAGCAGAATATGAAAACTTTTAAAATAATATTGTTTTTCTTTTTAGGATTTCTTTTTTTAAACAATGTAGTAAATGCTCAAGAAGAAATTATACTCTTTCATAGCGATACATGCCCTCACTGCATTGAAGTTTTAGAATTTGTAGATAAACATAATTTAGAAGAAGAAATTAATTTAAAAGAGATTGAAGCATCTGAAGAAGGTTTTGATGAAAAGTATGATAAAGCTTTAGAAATTTGTGATACAGGACACCAGGGAGGATACCCTACCCTATATTATAACGGAGAATGCTTCTTTGGAAAAACAAATAATATTGAACAGCTCTCTGAAATTGCAGGTATAACTGAAGTACAGGGAGAAACAGAACAAACTCAAGAATATCAAACACCAGAAGAAACACCTCCAACCGAAACTCCTGAAGTAGAAGAAGAATGGATGGATGATAATCAAGAAGAGGATGTAGACCAAGAACAAAACCCAGCAGAATTTCAAAGAGAACCAATGCCTATTTGGATAACTATAACGATGTTCATCGGACCTGCAGTATTCCTTTACATAATATATCTCATAATTAAAAAACTAAACATTTAATCTTGTATTTTTCCCCAGAATAATGTACTATGTAGGGTAGTATATAATTTTTTAAAGGTATAAACTTATGTCGAAAGATATCAATTCATTCATGACAGGTCTTGTAGTAGGTGCTCTTGCAGGTACTGCAGCCGGTATTCTAATGGCTCCTAAATCCGGAGCAGAAACAAGAGAAGACATCAAGCAATTTGCTGGAGATGTCAGAGATAGAACTCTGGATATGTATACCAAGGCAAGGAAGTCTGTTGAACGAAAGGTAAAATCTCTTAAAGATTTAGGAGAGAAAATCGATGAGACAAAGTACTCAAAACTTGTAGAAGAAGTCGTTGACGAATACAAGCAAAAAGACCTATTGTCTTCAGAAGCTGCTAAGGATTTAGGAAAACAGCTCAAAAAAGATTGGACTACAGTTAAAAAAGCAGTAGCTGCTTAAGTTAGTCATCTGCGAGAGTAGTTCAGTTGGCAGAACGTTTGCTTCCCAAGCAAAAGGTCGCGGGTTCGAATCCCGTCTCTCGCTTGGGAGCTTTTTTATGAAGGTGAAAAATCAAACAATTGTTGTTAAAGTAGGTACGAATGTTTTAAGCAAAAAAGATTCTTATGAACTGGACTCTTCTGTTTTAGAATCTTTGGTTGGTCAAATTTCAAAGCTAATTAAAGAAGATTGGAATGTTGTTTTAGTTACTTCAGGTGCTGTAGGTTTTGGTAAAAAAATTAGAGAAAAAATTAGAACAAAAGATCAGGTAGGACAAAAACAAGCATGGGCGGCTCTAGGACAAACCGAATTAATAAACACCTATTCAAAACTTTTTAAGAAAAATAATATAGATATTGGACAAATACTAGCAACAAAAGCAGATTTTTCAGACAGACAACACTATTTAAATATCAGAAGGTGTATAACCACCCTACTATCTGAAAATATACTTCCAATAATTAATGAAAATGACAGTGTATCCGTTACAGAATTAATGTTCACAGATAATGATGAACTAGCGAGTTTAATAGCAACGATGTTAAACGCCAAAAAATTCATAATACTAACGAACGTTCAAGGAATATACAAAGACAATACAGGAAATGGATTGGTAAAAGAAGTAGATCCAGAAAATAATGAAGTAAATCAATGTATATATCAATCCTCTTCAAGCTTAGGAAAAGGTGGTATGTATACAAAATGTAATGCAGCTTTAAAAACTTCAAATATGGGGATAGATGTATACATTGCTAATGGGAAAGAAAAAGATGTATTACTAGACATTCACTCTGGAAAGAACCCTGGTACAAAATTCATAGGGAAGAAAAATACTACAAACATAAAGAAATGGATTGGTTTTTCAGAAGATTTTGCAAAAGGAAATATTACAGTAGATCAAGGTCTAGAAAAAATTCTCATTTCAAAAGAAAAGAAAGCTAGCATACTACCCATTGGAGTTACAAACACAAGTGGTGAATTTGAAGAAGGAGACCTTGTAGAAATAGTTAACAATCAAGGAGAGAAAATAGGGATTGGGATATCTCAATACAGTGAGAAAGAATTAAAGAAGAATTTGAAAAATAATTCAAATAAAGAAGTAATACATTACGATTCCCTATATATCTACTAATCAATAACTGTACAAACTCAATTTAGTAAGGCTTGTATACATGACCATACAGATCATTTAATCCATCCATAAAATTCTACAAGATAGAAAAACATAACTATGGGAACAAACAACACCTTACAAAATGTTACGAATTTGTTATACTCAATCTGTGTGCTGGTGTAGCTCAGTTGGTCAGAGCAATTCTTTCGTAAAGAATAGGCCGGTGGTTCGAATCCACCCACCAGCTTTTGTATAAAAAAATGAAGATATGTATTCACCAAATGTAACTCTAACAAATTTAATAGTTAAGTATATAGTTAACATAGAGTTAAATAATGAAAGAATAAAGAATATACAATTACCATACAAAACAAGATTGGAATTGTATAACAAGGTTCATGCGGAAGACATTCATGCATTGAGTGAAATGATAAATACCCCCCTTGGTTTTTCCAAAGCACTTGAAATTCAAAAAGGAAGAGTTGATATATCTAAACACCAAATCTTTAATAATTATAGAAGTACACAAGAATTTGTAAAATCCTACAAATCAAGTAAATTTATGCCCATATCTTCGGAATTAATATCTCATCTAAATAAATTATTACTTAGTGGAATACTAGAACCATGGGAAGCAGGAAAATTTAGAAAAATTGATGAAGAACCAAATGAAATATATGATACTTGGGCTAAAAACCGTAAGGGAGAAACAAAAAAAGAATTGAAAAAACATTTTGACGACCTGGGAACATGGATATACTCAAATAGAAACAATTACAACAAACTGATACAGAGTGTCCTACTCCTTTACGAATTTACAGATAAAGCACCTATGCTTGGAGGGAATCAAATAACATCATTTTTAACAACAGGGTGCATATTAAAAGAATTTGATTATAATCCATATAATACTTTCTGTGTAGCAAAAGCAATATCGACAATAGCAAACGATTACCCTCAAATTTTTAATCTATCTAAAGAAAAACAAGACCAAACCCTATTTACCGAAGCAATACTCTATGTATTTTCTTTAGAATCAACAAGATTAAAACAACTATATGAACAATTTTTCGAAGAAAGTACACAGAAAAAAGCAGACTCTAAAGAAAATCTAAACCCAAGACAAAAGCGAATACTTGAATACCTAGAAAAGAATAAAAGAATTGATAGAAACACATGTACCAAATTTATGGGAATATCTTTTATGACTGCATACCGAGATCTCAATGACCTATTAAACGCAGGATATCTCGAAAAAAGAGGTAAGAATAAAAATACGTATTACATCTTAAAGGAAAAAGAAGAAAAAAGTAGTTCTAAATCGTATTCAATTTAAATAAAATTCTGTTATAATGACCACATGGAAAATTACGACGTCATAATAGGATTGGAGATACATATACAAACAAATACAAACTCAAAAATGTTCTGCCCTTGCTCAGCAGACTATTTTGAAAAATCCCCAAACACACAAACATGCCCAGTATGTCTAGGATTGCCAGGAGCTTTACCTGTTCCAAACAAAAAAGCTATAGAGAAATGTATATTATTTGGATTAGCAACAAACTCTAAAATTACGGATAATATTAGGTTTGATAGAAAACACTACTTCTATCCTGACCTACCAAAAGGATATCAAATAAGTCAGCATGATAATCCAATATGCTATGACGGATATCTGACTGTTGAAGATGAAGAAGGAAATGAAACAAAAGTCGAAATAGAAAGAATACATCAGGAAGAAGATGTAGCCAAATCACTACATATTGATAATTATACATTGATAGATTACAACAAATCAGGGCTAGCACTAATAGAAATAGTCTCAAAACCATTAATTCGCGATGCATATGTAGCCAAGGAATATGCATCTAAAATAAGGCAAATAGTTAGATATCTAAACATCTCAAATGCTGATATGGAAAAAGGACAGATGAGATGTGAACCAAATATTTCTTTACAAAAAAAAGGAACTTGGAAGTACGATAACGGTAAAATAGTCCCCGAAAAAGGATATAAATTGAACCCTAAGGTTGAGATAAAAAATATAGGATCTATATCTGCAGTTGAAAAATCTATTCAATATGAAATTCAAAGAATGAAAGACGAGATAGAAAACCAAGGTGAACTCGTACAACAAACGAGAGGCTGGAATTCAGAAAAGAATACTACTGAATACCAAAGATCAAAAGAAACAGCCGACGACTACAGATATTTTCCAGAACCTGATATACCTGTAATAGAACTTAACCAGGAAGACATAGAAAAAATAAAAGAACAATTGGTTGAATTACCCGATACAAAAGTAGATAGATATGTAAATGAATACAAATTATCAAAGTATGACGCAAAAGTTATAACAGCTTCAAAAAACAATGCACTATTTTTTGAAAAATTACTAAGTAAAATAGATGATGCAAAAGTTGCTGCAAATTGGTTAACAGGGCCCATATTTTCATACCTAAACAAGGAAGATATCGGGATAGATGAGTTGAACATAGATCTAGACGATTTGGCAACACTTATAAAGAAAGTAGAGAACAAGGACATTCTCAAAAATAAAGCTGAAGAGTTACTCAATAAGTCTCTGGATGAGAAAATTCCTTTGAAAGAATTATTAGAAGAATCATCCGGGATGATTTCAGATTCACAAGAATTAGAAAGTTTTGCAAAACAAGTAATAGAAGAAAATCCAAACGCAGTTGAAGATTACAAAAACGGTAAAACAAATGCAATTAGCTTTTTGATTGGACAATTAATGAAACTAACTAAAGGTAGTGCTAACCCTGAGATAGCAAAAAAACTATTAGAAGAATTAATTAAGAAGGAATAAAGTCATGTCTAAGAAAAATTTTGATAAAAAAGATATACAAAACTTGGGAGAATTATCCAAGATTGATTTAACTCAAGAAGAAATAGATAAGTTTGTAAAGGAATTAGATACTATAATATCCTCAGTAGAAACATTAAATGATTTTGAAGAGGAGACCGGTCTAGAGGCAAATAAGAGATGTTTTGAAAAAATTGAATTTGCAGAATTAAGAGAGGATACTGTCAAAGAAGGTCTTTCTAGAGAAGATGCTTTAGCAAATGCACCGTATGTAGAAGATGGATATGTAAAAATACGTGATAAAAAAGACGATTAAACATATCCTTTATACTGGAAAAAATAACTCAAAAAAGTTATAATTCCAAGGTGTTGCCGAGGTGGTGGAACTGGCAGACACGCGTGGCTTAGGACCACGTGGGATTTAATCCCATGCAGGTTCGAGTCCTGTCCTCGGCACCAGATAAAATTATAAAGGATTTTATGTTCAAGGGAATTTTTAAACCAATTCAGAAAAAGCTCGTTAGAAAAAATCTATGTCCTGGATGCACTAAGCAATTACAAAATGCTTCACAAATCAAGGACATAACGGAAACAAAAAAAATAGTTCAATGCAAATGTAAAAGATTGTACATATGGCAGATGGATACAAATACATATAAAAGAGCGACCAAAGAAGAAGAGGAACACTTCTTAACAAAGTAAATTGGATAATGTACAATGATTGCCATATATTATCTTGAGCCGCCATCGTCTAGTGGTTAGGACAGTAGGTTTTCATCCTACAGACCTGGGTTCGATTCCCAGTGGCGGTGTGTTATTTAGTAACATAAAAAATCATATGGAGGAGAAAAATACCTCATACAGCTTCTTTTCGAATATATTTAGTTCAATATCAAATTTTCTATTAAACACAATAGAAGCTATTATAATTGCTCTGGCTTTGAGTATAGTCCTATACCTTTTTATTGCAACCCCGCATGAGGTAGTGGGAGAATCAATGTATCCTAATTTTCAAAATGGTGAATACCTTATTGGAAACAAACTAACATACAGGTTTAATAAACCCGAGCGAGGAGATATCATTATTTACGAATATAATGAAAAAGTTGACTATATTAAAAGGATAATTGGGTTACCAGGAGAAAATATTTCTCTTCAAAATGGACAAATCTACATCAATGATAAAAAACTTGACGAAAGTTCTTACTTAGACAATTCAATCAAAACTCGTGGAGGAGACAAACTTCCGGAAGGCGAAGAGATAAATATCCCTCTAGGACATTATTTTACTCTCGGAGATAATCGCCCCGAGAGCTATGACTCGAGAAGTTTTGGTACAATTAAAGAAGAACAGATTAAAGGGAAAGCATATCTTGTATACTTCCCCTTTAGTAATTTCCGCATAATGGAACACCCTGAGGTAGAATTTAAAGAATAGTTTCTCATTAATTAACAAAGTGTTACAAATAGTGTAAAATCTGAGCAAGTATGTATGATAACAACAAATTAGACAACTCCTATGAAGGCTTGTCAGGTTTCTTCGGCTCTGTTTCACGCTTTGTCTTCAATATAATTCAAATTCTCATAATCCTTTCTATATTTGGTCTCTTAATTTACTTATTCATTGCTACTCCACACGAGGTTGTTGGTGATTCGATGTATCCAAATTTTAAAAATGATGAGTACTTAATTGGTAGTAAAGTTAGTTACTTATTCTCAGAACCCCAAAGAGGAGATGTAGTAATATTCAAATATGATGAATATGTAGATTATATAAAGCGAGTGATAGGTGTACCAGGTGACTCTGTTTCACTAAGAAACGGGCAAATTTATGTCAATGACACACAAATCGATGAGTCGGAGTATCTAGAAGAGGATATTAGGACCAACGGAGGTAGCTTCCTAAGAGAGGAAGGTTCAATCAACGTCCAAGATGGTGAGTATTTTACTCTAGGGGACAACAGACCAAGAAGTTATGATTCTAGAGACTTTGGTAATGTACAAGAAGAAGAGATCAAAGGGAAGATATTTGTAGCAATTTTTCCCCTTGAGAATTTTCGCTTTGTAGAAGAACCTAATATATACTAAGATTATGAATATATGAAAACAATAGTCATCGCTAATCAAAAAGGAGGAGTTGGAAAAACTACAACCACATTAAATTTAGGAGCTGCTCTAGCTTCTAAGAATAAAAAGGTTTTACTTGTTGATCTTGACCCTCAAGCCAACCTTTCTTCCGGCACAGGTTTTCTATCAAAACACATAGAAGAAGATAATAGTAAGCAGGAGAGTCAATACAAAAGTATTTATGACGTTTTAATAAACAATAGTAAGATCTCAGAAGTTTTTGTACCAACTGAGACAAAAAATCTTTTTTTAGTACCCTCTCATCTATCACTAGCGGGTGCTGAAGTCGAGATGGTAAATATGTTATCCAGAGAGACAATACTTAAACAAGCGCTAAAGAATTTCCAGGAAGACATAGATTACATCATCATAGACTGTCCTCCATCCCTTGGGTTATTAACAATAAATGCTCTAACTTCTGCTACAGAGCTCTTAATCCCTATACAATGTGAGTACTTTGCGTTAGAAGGATTAGGGCAACTAATGCAAACAACTGAAATGGTGAAATCCATCAATCCTGATTTAAGACTTGGCGGGATAGTACTCACAATGTTTGATAGTAGAACAAAGCTATCCAGTAGCGTAGTTAATGACGTAAAAGAATATTTTGGCAAGAGTGTCTTTAACACTGTAGTACCTAGAAATGTCAGATTATCTGAAGCTCCTTCACATGGACAAACTATATTACAATATGATCCAAAATCAAGCGGAGCTATAGCATACAAAAATCTTGCTGATGAATTTCTTAGTAATATATTGTAAAATACCTGTATAACTTGTAAACAAAAATATATGACCAAAAAGAATAGTAAACCGTTAGGGCAAGGTCTGGCAGCTTTAATACAAGAGGAAGGAGGAGGAGTTGGAGAATCTTCTTACCAAGAGAATTTTGACATAAAGAAAATAGAGCCCAATCCATATCAACCAAGGATGAGGATAAATCAGGAAGAACTTATGGAAATAGCTAACTCAATTAGAGAAAAGGGCATTATACAACCCCTGATTATAACCAAGGAAGATAACAGTGAAAAATATTATTTAATAGCAGGCGAAAGAAGATGGAAAGCAGCTCATTTGGCTGGACTTAAAAGAATCCCTGTTGTAATCAAGGATTCTTCTCCTCAAGATATGCTAGAGCTTGCTTTAATAGAAAATATCCAGAGAGAAGACTTAAATCCTCTAGAGGAAGCAACAGCTTTTAAACAATTACAGGATGAATTCTCTATGACACATGGAGATATATCAAAAAAGGCAGGATTAAGTAGGGTTGCTGTTACAAACAAAATCCGATTACTATCCCTACCGGAGGATGTAAAAGAAGCTGTTATATCCGAAGACTTAAGTGAAGGACATGTTAGAGCATTGTTAGGTCTCAAGGAGCAAGACTCTATTTCCTCCGCAGCAAATATAGTATTAAAAAGAAAACTAAGCGTAAGAGATACTGAAAAGCTAGTAAGAAGAATTACTTATGCAAAAGACGAAAACATCAAGGAAACTCAACAAGTTACCAAGCAAATAGAAAACTGGGAAGAAAGAATTTCAAAAAATCTCGGTTTTCCTTCAAAAATACAGAAACTAAACGAAGGAGGTAAAATAGTTATCAAATTTAATAATGATCCCGAATTGAGAGAGCTAATGGAAAGACTTACGCGCTAGTTACTTCCTGACGCAGTTTTTCGTAACACAAAACACCTGTACTAACAGCAATGTTTAGTTCCCCAAGACCTTCGCGCTTTGGTATAAAAACCTTTTTATCAACTCTCTCTAGAAGTTTTGTAGATATTCCCTCATCCTCTGATCCTAAAACAAAAGCTACAGGACCAGTTAAATCAGCCTTGTAATATACATCACCTTTTTGCTCTAAAGCGATAATTTTAATATCATTCTCTTTTAAATGCTTTACCGCATCAAAAAGGCCCATCTCTACAAGAGGCACCCTTTCAGAAGCTCCCATAGATATTCTTGTTACCTCAGCATTTAGATAGGATTCCTTTCTGACAGGAAGAATTACTCCGTTAACCCCAGATGCATAAGCAGTTCTCATTATCGAGCCAAGATTCTGAGTATATTTCAAATTGTCCAAGATAAGGAAAAAAGGATTTTGTTTGTTTATAAAAAGGTCTGTGAGTAAATCATCTAATGACCAATCATTTTTTGATACAAGTATACCTAGAACACTTTTACTACCCCCCTTTGTCTTTTTATCCATACTTCTGCGGGGCAATTTTATAATCTCTATACCTCTTTTTCTCGCCTCTTTAAGTAATTCTTGGGTTTTTGGATCCTTAAAAGCATTGTAAGCAACGTAAATCTTATGGAACTCCTTATCTGCTTTAAGTAACTCCAGAATAGCATTCTTATTATCTACCTGAATGTGATACATAACGAAAAACCTAATTTACATCTACGTAAAATTTGCCCCTCTTAGAACCAGTCATCCTCCTAAACGAAACAACACCATCAGAAACAGCATAAATAGAAAAATCTCTACTAATTTTTGCGTTTTTCCCAGGATAATATAAACTACCCCTTTGCTTTACAAGGATATTACCATTTTTCACCTCTTCACCAGCAAATTTTTTTACTCCCAACCTTTTACCTGCAACATTGGGAGACATTTTTACTGAACCACCACTTGCCGTTTTTGACATTTCACAAAAATAACTAAACTTATCTAGGATTAAACTCAAAGACGTATATTAGACGCCTGATGATACTATCTTTGCGCTCCCAATGCAAGTCTCCTAGGTCAACTAATTTCGCATTAGGGAATACAAGAGAATCTTTATCAATAGATTTCCATCCTTCATGAGTTTTATACTCCGGAAATATTACAACCACCCTACTCTTATTTGAAATACTTAAAAAAGTAAGGTTTTTAAATAGTGCATTTACAAGATCAAAGTGCTTTTTTATCAAACTCTCAGCTTTTTGTTTCGTTAATAACTTTTTTTGAGGTTTCCCCATATAAGGTTCGCAAACTATTCCATCTATATGTAAATTCTTTATTTCTCCTCTTTTAGATTTTGTTGGATTTATAACATCAAAAAAGGATATTTTTTTAATATTACCACCTTGAGATTCTGTTTTACCTTTTAACCAGGAAAGATTTTTTTGAGCACCTTCTAGAGCCTCCCAATCTACATCCGTACCAATAACATTGTATCCTAAATCTAAAGCCTCAAGTAAAATATTTCCAGAACCACAAAAAGGATCCCAAATTGTTCCTCCTCTAGGAACTTTAGCAAGGTTATTCATAATTCGGGCTAATTTTGGAGGGATTACTCCCATATACGTGTCTACAAAAGGTTTTTCATAGTCTCGTTTACTAAACTCCTCTATATCCTGAACCTGTAACGTCTGCCCTATACCCTCGTTAAAAACAGCTAATTCAAAACCTTTTTCTAAAACCTTATTTTTAACTATCTGCCCAGCACTTAGATCCTTTTCCTTTCCCCGAGGAAGTATAAATCTTACGTTATATTCTCTTGCCTTCAATTCTTTCTTAAAATTTTGCAAAAGTTCTTTTATATCCTTATCAGAATACTTTGAAGAATAATTACTTATTCCAAAAATCAGTTTACTAGAATTTGAAGGTACAAGATCTTTAATTTGCAAATCATCTTCTAATAAGACACCATACTTTAGAAATCCACCCAATCTTAAAAAGATCTCACTTACATCTTTCTGAGTATCAAGAAAAAAATATCCGTCTTGCCATACAATAGAATAACTACCTTTTGCTAAAAAGGTCTCACATACAGCACTAAGCTCATAATAAGACAAGTTCTTAAAACGCCCTGGGATAAAAAAATACCTCATCAAGCTATTAAATACTAATTTCTTTAACTAGCAAACGTGTTTCTAAAGCTCTATGACCACGCTTTCTTCTATAACCCTTCTTAGGTTTGTATACCATTCCTTCTACTTTATCACCTTTCTTTTGAGAATCTATCTCGAATTTGACTTTTGCGTTATCAATATATGGTTTCCCTACAACTACTTCCCCATCGTTGGCATATAGAAGAACGGTATCAATAGTAATCTCCTGACCTTTTTCACCTTCCAAAAAGTTTACTTCATACTTCTGTCCCTCAGAGACCTTAAGTTGAGTTCCCTTCAAATCTACAACAGCAAATTTGGGTGTTTGTTCATTTGATTCCTGTGACTTTGTTTGTTTCTCTGTTTTCTTTTGACTCATAGGCTCCGATTCTAAATCAATACCTGTTTATTGTCAACTCGATCTACCTCCCTTTCTTTTATACTATCAACATTACTACCTACTATATTCTGTGCTAATCCAAGAACGAAAAAAGTGCATAGTATATTAGTTCCACCATAGCTCATTATTGGCAAAGGAATTCCCGTAGCAGGAATCACTCCTGTGTTTGTACCAATATTTACAAAAACCTCTAAAAACAATTTAATCGATATACCTATTAATACAACAAATTCAAAATCCATTTTTGCATATCTAAGTGCAAGTACAAGAAGTTTGTATATTAAAAAACCGTAGAGAAAAATTAGTGTTAAACTACCTACTAAACCAAATTCCTCCGAAAATGATGCAAAAACAAAATCTGTTTTATACTCAGGTAAAAATTCAAGTTTACTCTGAGTTCCATACCCCCAACCTTTACCGAATATCTGCCCCGAACCAATAGCTATCCGAGACTGCTCTACGTTAAATCCTAAATCTTCAGATACTTCTGTTTGGTTCAAAAAAGCATATATTCTATCTTGCTGATAGTCTAAAAGCATTGAATGCCAAGTAAAACTTAAAGATAATCCTAATACAACTCCTATTAAAAAAATAATACCCAAAATTTTTCTCCGATTTTCTCTAGCATAAAAAGTAAATACTCCTAAAACTACGGTAAATAGAAGCAATATCAAGCTATAGGAATGTAGCCCTAGAGATAGGGTTAATATAAAGGTTGATGTAGATAGTAAAATAAGTAATAGAATAAGGTTCCTAAATTGATTTGGCAGAATAACAAAAACTGTCAGAAACCACAATAAGAATAGAATAATTGTCATACTTGCATGAGGCTGGATATATATTAGAGCTATGATGGGGACAAGCGATATAAATGATACTGCTAAACTAGCCCAGATACCTATTTTATAACGAAGATAAAATGCACTAGCCGTCAGGATGATAACAACTATTTTGGCTATCTCTGAAACCTGAAGCTGAAAGTCTCCAAACACTAGCCAGCGCTGCGTATTATTTATAACCGGACCCCAAATGAGAGTAAAGCCTAACAAGATTATCGTAACAAGATAAATAAATATATTTACTTGAGGTAGTTTCAAGAAGGAGTAATTAAATCTCATCGAGATTAAATAAATTAACCAACCTATTAATATATAAAACAGATGCCTTGAAAACACACCCGAGAAATCGATTTCACCAGCTTCGGTAACACTCAAGGATAATATATTAAACAGGCTCACAACGGTTAAAATTACTAGGACTATAGTAATAGACCAAATGTGCTTCATGAATCCTTCTTAGAATTTCTTAAAAAGGCAGGTATATCTAAATCGTCTTCAAAATCTTCAGTATCGATATCTAATGAATCACTTTCTTCTTCTTCCTCCAACTGAGTGTCCGTAGAATGAGTTTCCGTAGAAGTAATATCCTCCTCAGCTTCCTGTAACTCATCCATCTTACCTTTATCAGTCTCTTTTTGTGTATCCGCATCCGAAGTTATAGAAGCTTTATTATCAAGAGAAGCGGTAGTTGAAGATGTATTAAAAGCCTTATTCATAGCATCAAAGCCAGTAGCAATAATTGTAATAATTATTTCTTCTTCTAGGTTTTCATCTATAGATGCACCAAATATTATATTAGCATCAGGATCAACTGCCTCCTGTATTAATTGTGCGGCAAGATCTACTTCTTTCATCGAAAGGTCCAATCCACCTATGACATTGAATAAAACACCTTGAGCACCTTCTATAGATAAATCCAATAAGGGGCTATTAGTAGCCATTCTAGCAGCAACCTCAGCCCTGTTTTCACCAGAAGCTTTACCAATACCCATCAAGGAAGA
Source organism: Candidatus Dojkabacteria bacterium (assembly GCA_003554185.1). GTDB lineage: Bacteria > Patescibacteriota > Dojkabacteria > SC72 > T1SED10-24 > T1SED10-24. The sequence continues at coordinate 17,501 of PWFU01000035.1, read as the reverse complement.
GCCAGCACCCTGCATAATTGCTCTTACATCGGCAAAGTCTACATTTATGAAACCAGAATGGGTAATTAATCCTGCAATACTCTTAACGCCTTCTGCTAATACATTGTCAGCTTTCTTCATCGCATCAACGAAGGAGATGTCTTCTTCTGTTGCCTCAGTAAGCCTCTGATTTGGGACTACTACTAAAGTATCTACCTTATCCTTTAGCTCCGCAATACCTTGCTCCGCAACATCCATTTTCCTTTTTCCTTCAAAGTTAAATGGTTTTGTAACAACTCATACTGTCAAAGCATCCAAATTCTTTGCTATCCCAGCAACTATAGGGGCCGCACCTGTACCTGTTCCTCCACCCATGCCTGCAGTAACAAAAACCATATCCGCTCCAGCCAAATTGTCTGTCATTTCATCGACGCTCTCATCAGCCGCTTTAGATCCGAGATTATGATCCCCTCCAACACCCAAACCACGAGTTAATTCGGAACCTATCTGTAATGTAACAGGGGCAAGTGAATTTTTCAAAGATTGAGCATCTGTATTAAAAGACATAAAATCGACGCCCTCAATTCCGTAATCAGAAATCATTGTATTAACAGCATTACTACCTCCTCCCCCTACACCAACAACCTTTATCTTTGCAACAGGATCAGCATTAGTAACAACTGGCATTTTCGTTCTTTAATAAAATTATATTATGGCTTTAGAGATTTTACCCAATCGAGAAATTTTTGTAAAATGCTCTCCTCAGAAGATGAGGAATCTGAATCTTTACCACTACCTACATCCATTTCATCATCCAAAGCGTGCTTAACCAAACCTTGCACAGAAGCATAAGAAGGGTCAGTAATTTCATCTACCATACCTGTCAAACCGGATGGGTATCCAACCCGGGAACTTGTCCCAAAAACAGATTGAGATGTCTTCGTTACATCCCTAAGGAGACCCGTCCCTCCAGTTATAACAATACCCGAAGGCATAGCCACATCATAACCAGATTGAGAGACTGTATCCTTTACCATTTCAAACAATTCTTCTAACCTTGCCTCAATTATTTGCTTAATCAAACTTTTGGAAACAATCTTATTACCACTTATACCTATAACCGAAAGATCTATTTCCTCATCTTTTTCTTTCTTACTCTTGGTTTTCTCTGTTTCATCATAAATCAATCTTGGTTTTTTCTTGTTCTTCTCTTTATCTTCTGTAGCATCTGGGTCAAATAATTTATCCAAATTCATTTTAACTTTTTCCGCATCTTCTAAAGATAATTGCAAACCAATAGCTAAATCACTAGTTATATTAACACCACCCAACGGAACACATCCACTAAATGTTATCGCACTCTCCTCAAAAATACTTATACTAGTCGTCCCAGCACCAATATCTAATAATGTTACTCCAAGTTCTTTCTCCGTTTCAGTTAAAACAGAAAGAGACGAAGCCCAACCAGTAAAAACCACATCTACAATATTTAAACATAGTTGCTCAACACATTTTCTTAAATTTAACCAAGTCGAAGTCGGAGCAGTTATAATATGAGTCTCTACTTCTAAACGAGTCCCAGTCATACCAATAGGGTATTTTATTCCCCCCTGTTTATCTACAACAAATTCTCTGGGGATTATATGTATAGGATTAAGATCCTCGGGTAAGGCTAATGTTCGCGCATTTTCTACCGCACGCATTGTATCATCCATTGTAATCTCCGCTCCTGAGACAGCTACAACACCGCGATTATTAATACTACTTATTTGTTCACCATTTATTGTTAAAAATACATCTGAGACCGTAACACCGGCCATCCTCTCCGCAGCATTTACACTTTCAGAAATTGAATTAGTAGCATCGTCTATGTTTACAACTACACCTTTTTTGATACCTATACTATCATGTGTATAAACTCCTATGACAGTGGAACGATTTTCGGTTTCATTTACACTAGCAATCACAGTTGTGACTTTGCTAGAACCGATATCTATCGCCGTTACAATTCTTTTTGACATACGTTATAGAGCAATAATATTAATTTTACATTCAAAAACCAACTTTACTATATCAAATATATATGAATTTGCCAATTGGTTCAAGAGTAAACATCTTACTTCTCAACCATTGCCGGTCTCTCATATCTTAAATCTAAATTTTTGAAGTCAATCCCCTCTATATTAAGCTGTTTGTGAACAATAATGAATCTCTTAAGCAACAAATCAACATCATCTAACAATACAAATACTACCTTACGATCTTCAGATAAATATACTCTTAGAACATGCTCTTTCAATTCCATTTCCTTAATATCATAATGATAATGACTTAAAACATTAACAATGTCTTCAATTTTGTCTAGATTATAGAGTTCAGCTTTTTCACCGTATTCAAATGTAATACCATCAATGTCGGGACCTTGAATATGGTTAACTTCATATACATCTTTCAAGCTATCACAATCCCACTCATCGGGTAATAAAACATAACCCTCGACATCTATGAGATAGCAATTTCTGTCGCTCTTGGCAATCAAAAAAGGCTCCCTCTCTGTAATCTCGACTACCACTTTATTTGGAAAAACTTTTTTTGTATATACATGCTTTATAAAAACAAAATCTTTCACAACCCCTTCCCTAAACTTATGCAAATCGGTGGTAAAAAAATTCTCCCCTTTAATAGGTAACAAAACCTCTTTCATATCCCTCCTTTCTAAATTATCCAAACCTTCTATTTCTATTTCCTCAATTGCAAATATTGGACTAAAGAGTACAATGTATATAAGAAGTAAAAAAACAAGAAGAACCGGTAACACCCTATACCCTTTTTCATAAAGCTTCTTTTTTAAAAGAATGTTTCTTTTTTTCTTAGATACAGCGCGAGTTATTTCATTTCCCCTCGACATTTTTTCTGTGTTGTAAGCAGAATCCATTGAAAATAACCAAAAAACAAGTTAAAATCCGTAGTGAACTCTACCATAGATAACAGCTTTAAGGAAATGCCGAGGTAGCTCAGTTGGTAGAGCATACGACTGAAAATCGTAGGGCCACCAGTTCGAATCTGGTCCTCGGCACTTGCGCGAGAGTAGTTCAGTTGGCTAGAACAACACATTGCCAATGTGTAGGTCGCGGGTTCGAGTCCCGTCTCTCGCTCCAATCTATCATCTCTTTAAATACCCCTATGAATCGGCAATGGTCCGCAACCCTATATAATTCAAAAAACACAGGATATGAAAAAATACTGGACTAATCACACCAACCCATCATATCTTCATCTAAATCATCTCGAATTTCCAACTCCCTACAATATGTATCAATAAATTCTTGTTCAAATTTTTCGTTTGATACGAAAAGAACCATCGAGCCACAACAAACAACTCCGAAAACCAAGACTACTAAGAGAATCATCACAATCCAGAAAAACACCCCCCTTTTACTTTGGTTCTCATTAACTAATTCAGACATAAACCAAGCGAAAAATTATATCAACACTTTAACTCTCTAAGAGTCCTAAACCACAACAACAAAACCCCATACCAAGAATTAGAACTATAGCTATAACAATAATCAACACTATCCAGATAACTTGATTACTATTAGACTTTTGCTCTCCCTGCACTTGCGTATTCTCAGCTACCTTCTCCGCTTCTTTGGGAGTAGGCTGTTCTTCATTTTTTTGGACTTGCTCTTTTTGTTCAGACATTCTAAAAATATTTATAATTTATACATCCTTTTATACCAAAACGGTTCAAAACTTTCAAAGCTAAATATTTTTCCCAATCCAGGCATACATTTCTTCAATATACCTATCCTTAGAAAATTTCTTAGCATGTTTTACTATAAAATCACGGTCAAAAAAATTCATACTAAGTTTCAACTCTATGTCTTCAACAGCCCTACCAATACCCTCAATTGTTCTATGTGGTATTAAAATACCTGTTACATCGTTTAATACAGTTTCTTTTACTCCTCCAGCATTTAAACCTATCACTGGCACACCACATGCTTGAGCTTCTATTGGTGCTATACCAAAATCCTCCACACCCATAGTTATCAACCCCTTTGCTCTAGAAAGTATTTCAAACTTCTTTTTTTCAGAAATTGTCCCTAGAAACTCAATATTATTAAAGCCTTTACATTCCTTTTGCAATTTTTTCCTCATACTTCCATCACCTACCAACTTTAATCTGAAACCGAAATGTTTAGCTGCTTCTACAATCACATCACCATATTTATTTGGTTCAAAAGGGGCTATTGAAACATAATAATCTCCTACTTTTTCATTATACAAAGCCCTTTCCACATCAACGGGGGGATTAATAATACACTCATAATCCATTTTGTAATATTTTCTTACTCTATCACCTGCAAACTCCGAAATTACAGCAATGTGATCTGGACGTTTAGAAGAATAATAATCCCAAAATCTTAAATAGGGTAAAAATATATTTATACCTAAACGTTTTAAGTAAGAAAAATTCTTTTTATTAAAATATTCATAAGACATATCCCAAGCATACCTCATAGGTGTAAAAATATATGAGAGATGGGGTGTATCTTCAGGAACAATAACTCCCTTAGCAACACAATGATTGACAGAAAGAACAAAATCATATCCGTCAAATTTAAAGGTCTCTATTGCACTGGGCCATAGGAAATACGTATACCTATAATATTTTTTAATAAAAGGAATTTTTTGCAAAAAAGAATAATATATTTTTTTCCCTTTGATGTTTTCCAGTAATTCTTTTTCTGAACCAAAAAGAACATATATATCCGCGTTGGGAAACATTTCGCACAAGGCATCAATTACCCTCTCACCACCTGCCATCCTGAAAAACCACTCGTAAACTATAGCAACCTTACTTTCTTTTATTGTTTTTTCCATAAAGGACTACTGTACTAGACTTAGAAAAACGTTGTCTAAAAGGAGATAGGTAAATGTATACACCCAAACTAGCTAAACAAAAACCTGTACCCAGTAACCAAACAAAACTTGAATTTTCTCCAAAAATTATCCCAGTTTTAGGAACTTCAGTTGGCTCATCAATATGAGGAGATTCTACTGTAAAATTCCCTGAATATTGATCTAAGACATCAGGTTCAATATCATCACCTCCAAAAAGAATATTCTGTGGAGGACTAGCGTCAGCCATGATGACACTTTTATCAGGTTCATCCCTACCTGAATATTCCCAAAGTATATTTAAAGGACCTTCACTTTGTGGTTCCAAAGTTAAACGAGCAAAAACATCTTCCTCACCTTCAGTGGAATATGGAGGGCTTTGACAAAAGCCCGTAGCCATTAAAACTCCTTGCTCATTATCAATCTCTTGCCCATCTTCAGGCCAATTACAAAACAAATCCTCGTTTCTTTCTGCATCAACAACCTTAACCACACTTGGATCAAAACTTAAAACAGCCCTGGCTTCTATAACATCTTCTCCTTTAGTATCTATTAAAATATCCAAATTAAAAGACTCTTCATAATCTACATTACCACTACCAGGATAAAGTGAAAACTCAGCTTCATCAGCCGAAAACACCGATACCGGGTGAGATGCTAGAAAAAAAAGAAGAGTTGCAAAAACAATTAACTTGGATTTTAACGTCATAAATTTCTAATTTAAAAATACATTAGAATATTTTAACATAAAAACTGATCAAATATATTATATAACATCAATCAAATCAAAACCTGTCATATCAGGACTAGGCTCGACATTCAAAACTCCCAAAACAGTGGGAGCTACATCAGCAAGCATACCTGTAGGATTTTGTTCGATACCTGTCCCTACTTTTAGAGCACTTTCTCCTGGAAGGGGTTTAATTTCATCAGGTTTTGAAACGAAAATAAACGGTACAGGATTATTTGTATGTTTAGTATCAGGTTTACCGGTAACATTATCAAACATAAATTCCGCATTACCATGATCAGCCGTGACCATCGCAACCCCTCCTGCCTTGATTGTATTCGTCACAACCTCCCTAGTACAGTAATCTACACATTCTACTGACTTTGCAGTTTCATCTATATCACCAGTGTGTCCCAACATATCCGGGTTAGCAAAATTAATAACAATAAATGATAAATTATTCTCCTCTATTCTTTTAAGACGATAAATAACTTCATCTTTAACTATACCTGCACTCATTTCAGGGGGCTCTGCATAATCAAAAACCTTTTTTGAAGGAATGTTAAAAAAATATTCCTTCTCATGAGGTTGTTCTACACCACCGTTTAAAAAATAAGTGACATGAGCATATTTTTCCGTCTCACTTATATGAAGCTGACTCAAACCTCTTTGAGATAAAACTGAGGCTAAAGAATTTTCTATGTCTTTTGGAGGAAAAACAACATCCATATTAATACCTTCACCATAACCCATCATAGAAACAAAATGTATTTGTTTTGGATCATGACGCCTTTCAAAAAAATCAAAATCCTCTTGAGAAAAAGCCTTCACTATCTCTCTGGCTCTATCCTCCCTAAAGTTATACATTATACATACATCCCCATTCTCTATAGGGGCAACGGGATTACCGGATTCATCTACAATTGTCGTAGGAGTAAAAATCTGATCATTTTCTTCATTTGCATAAGCTTCTTTCAAAACTTTAAAGACATCAGATGCTTTTCTTTTACCCTCTCCTGTCATACAATCATAGGCCAACTTTATACGCCTCCACCTACTGTCTCTATCCATAGAATAAAACCTTCCTGACATTGAAGCAATCTTCCCAATACCGAGTTCCCTAAGCTTAGCAACCAATTTGCTAATATAGAAGTGCCCATCAGTTAATCCAACGTCTCTACCATCCATAAATGCGTGTATACAAGGACTAACGTTATGTTTTTTACACATTTCTAGCAACTCAAAAAGGTGTGAAATATGTCCATGAACTCCACCCGCACTTAAAATTCCCATGAGGTGTAGTTTACTATTGCGCTCTTTTGCCTTTTCAATAGCTTTAAGCAAAACAGGATGCTCGTGAAAAGATCCATCCATTATCGAATCATTTATAAGAGGTAAACTTTGATAAACCACCCTACCAGCCCCAATATTCAAATGTCCCACCTCTGAATTACCTACTTCATCACCTGGTAAACCAACTGGGGTCCCAGATGCATGAAGAAGAGTCCTTCTACTTTTAGTCCAAATAGTATCCAAAAATGGAGTATTAGCTTTAGCAACAGCATTATGCTCTTCTTCCAAAGATATACCCAAGCCATCCAAAACAATTAAAACAACAAGTTTTGAAGATACTACATTCCTTGATGCTGAAGAGCTAACTTTTTTCTTTTTCTTTGACAAAAAACCTAACATATTTTACCTTCTCGTGTATAATGGAGTATAAAGATTATTTTAAATATATATTTTATGAAACATTTGTACAAGACTGATATAACTGAAATTAAGGAAATGGTAAGACAAACTATACAAGATTTGGACCTAGAAAAAAAGAAGAAAAATCTAAAAGATTTACAATCCCAAAGTATTCAACCTGATTTTTGGAATGAACCTGAGCAAGCTAAAAACACACTTTCAGAGATAGATTATCTATCTAAAGAAATAGAGGAAGTTGAGAATTTAGAAAAAGATGTCCAAGAACTTGAAGAGATGTTTAATATAGCTTCTGAAGAAGAGAAAGAAGATATTGTAGAAGAATATAAAAAGATCGAAAAGAAACTTGAGGAGTTTACAAAAAAGAAATACCTCTCAGGAAAATATGACAAAAACAACGCCATACTATCAATACATGCAGGACAAGGAGGGACAGAAGCACAAGATTGGGCTGAGATGCTCTTGAGAATGTATAGTAAATGTTGTGAAAACTACGGATGGGAAATAAATATATTACATAGTGTACTAGGTACAGAAGCAGGTATTACATCCGTCACAATGGAAATTAAGGGGAGATACGCATACGGTTATTTAAAAAAAGAAACAGGGACCCACAGATTGGTAAGACAATCACCTTTCAATGCACAAAATCTTAGACAAACATCATTTGCAAAAGTTGAAGTAATTCCAAAAATAAAAGAAGTTGATAGTGACGTAGATATTTCAGAGAAAGATATCGAATTTAAAGCAACCAGATCAAGCGGTCCTGGAGGACAACATGTAAACAAAACTTCTTCCGCTGTAACACTTAAACACATACCCACGGGTATAACTGTACATTGTTCAGAAGGAAGAGACCAATCACAGAATCGAAAGATAGCTATGAATATCTTAAAATCAAAATTATTGCTTAAACGAGAAGAAGAGAAAGAAAAGGAAATCAACAAACTCAAGGGAGAGCATCAAATCCCAGGTTGGGGTACACAAATTCGTAATTATGTATTACATCCATACAAATTGGTTAAAGATTTAAGAACTAATATAGAGAAAACTGACCCTGAGAATGTACTTGATGGTAATTTAGATGATTTCCTTGAAGCACAATTAAAAATCTAGTAATATATAACATATGATTAATTTTAAAGAAGTAAATAAAACCTATTTAGACAGCATAGTGGCCCTTGATGACATCAACCTGAGCATTGAAGAGAAGGAGTTTACTTTCATTACAGGCCCTTCTGGTGCAGGGAAATCCACTTTGGGCAGGCTTTTGATAAGAGAGGAGAGACCTACTCAAGGAGAAATTTTCTTTGAAGAAGTTGATGTTGTTAACCTACCAAAAAAATTTCTTCCGGAATATAGGCAACAAATAGGAGTTAGTTTTCAAGACTTAAAACTAATTGAATCTAGAACCGTACGAGAGAATATAGAATTTGCACTTGAAATAATAGATAAACATCCAAAAGAAATCGGAGAAATCACAGAATATCTACTAGATCTCGTAAATCTTAAAGAAAGGGCTGATCTTTTACCAATCTGCCTTTCTGGAGGTGAGAGACAAAAAATCGCCATTGCAAGAGCTCTAGCTAGTGAACCAAAAGCATTAATTGCAGATGAACCCACTGGAAATCTAGATCCCAAGAGTACCGGTGAGATCTTAGATATTTTAAAAAGCATCAATGATATAGATACAACCGTGCTGGTAATAACTCATGATGAAAGCATTGTGAATAATTTAAACACAAGAGTTGTAACTTTAGACCAAGGCAAAATCGTATCAGACAAGGTAGGAGGATATAAATACCAAAAGACAAGTAAAAAGGATGACAAGAAAGAAGAGAGAGAGGAAAAAGAGGAGAAGAAAGAGAAGAAAGAAAAGAGAGGAAGCAAAAAAAATGAAACCTCAAAAACAGAAAAGAAAGAATCAAAAAAGGAAAAAGAACAAAATGAGATAGAAATGCTAGAATTACCAAAAGAAGTTGAAGAAAAGTTACTGGCAAACGGCATAGACGAACTAGATAAGTTGCTTGATTTAACTGAAAGCCAAATAAAGAAGAAAGGAATAACTGAAGAAGATTTAAATAAAATAACAAGTAGAATTGAAGAATTAAATAATTTAAGAGAAAAATAAAATGGGAGTAAGAAATACGCTTAGAGCTACAAGAAAGAGTATAAAGAGGAACAAATTCTTGTCCTTTTCTACAGTCTTTGTAATAACCATAGTTTTTTTAATATCATCACTATTTTTAATATCTTCATTAATAGCCAGAGAAGCAGTAGCGTTTTACGAAACAAAAGCCCAAGTTATAGTATTCTTTGATCAAGAAACACCAGAAGAAGAAATCTTAGATTTTAGAGATGAAATAGATGAGCACGATTATATAGAAGACATAGAGTACATCTCACAGGAAGATGCTTTTGAACTGTATAAGGAAGACTTCCAAGATGATAAGGAATTGATAGAAACTATAACAGCAAACGTCTTACCCCCAAGTTTAAATATTAGAGCCAAAAGTGCAGAGGATTTAACTAAAGTAATTGAGGATATATCTGAAGAAAAGAAGGAAAACCCATACATAGATGAAGTTCTATTCTTTGAAGATGTCATAGAAATAATGAAAAGTGCATCTGCTGCAGTAACTTATGCAGCAATGGTTATTATCCCCATACTTCTACTAATAGCTTTTACTGTCGTTTCAATTACGGTGGGTTTTAATGTAACGTTACATCAGAAAGAAATTGAAATTATGCACGTAATCGGTGGAGAAGATAGTTACATAAAATGGCCTTTTAAGATAGAGGGAATGATTTACGGAGCGCTTGGTGGTTTACTTTCTGCATTAATCATTTTAGTCCCTTGGTTTGTGTTCTTGCACTATAACCAGGATACTGATTTCTATACTTTGATACAGCAAACTTTAAGAGACTTTAATTTAGATTTTGTAACGTATCCAAATGCTCCTTTCATACTATCATTCCTTGGTATACACATAGGTTTCGGTTTGGTAGTTGGATATATTGCTAGTACTATTAGTTTAATAAAAAATCTAAATTTAAAGAAAAAGTAAAAAAACATGAGAATAGGCTTGTATAAGATTTTAACAATTTGCTTTTTAAGCACTTTCTTACTAACTGCCCTATTCAATTCACAGGCAGGATCCATAGACGATATATGCCCAGAAGATGTAACTCTAGATCAATGTTACGAAGATTTACAGGAACAACAACAAGAGTTACAAGAAAGATCAGAGGAACTCTCAAGAAGTATTTCAGAAGAAGAAACAAGACAGATGTCTCTGAGTGAACAGATAAGACATTTAGAGATTGAAATTGAAAGAACAGAGAATGAAATAAAAAGGTTAGAAACTCAATTAGAAGCAAAAAATGTTCAGATAAGGATACTAAGACGAGAGATTGATAAAATAACGAATAGCATAACTACCCTATCCCAAGAGACAGAACGTCTGCAAGATTCAATTGCAGAAAGACTCTCAATATCTTACAAGTATACTTTCCTCAGTCCTTTAGAAATCTTTTTACAAGCAGATAACACTGATGAATTATTTAGGAAACTAAAATACCTTAATGAAGCGAGAAAGAATGATAGGGGACTTTTACAGGAAATGGTAGACCAAAATGCTGAGCTTGATGATGAAAGAGAAGACTTAGAAAAAACACAATTAGATTTAGAAGAAACTAGAATTGATATGGAAGATACAAGAGCAGAGCTAAATGAGGAAGAAGAGAGGTTAGAAAGCCAAAGAAATGAACACTCCAATCTCTTAACACAATCAAAGATTAGAGAAGAACAACAAGAAGCCGAGTTAAAACAGACAAAGGCAGAAAGAAGAAACCTAGATGCCAAGATCTCTGAATTGTTAGCAAAAATGTGGGAAAGAGGTGAATTAAGAGATGACTATGTTGGACCAGTGCAAGCTGGACAACCAATTGGTCGAATGGGAAACACAGGATGTACCACAGGACCACATTTGCATTTCTCAATAAACAGCGGGACTACGTATTCCAATTGGGGATATTTTTGGGGGGATATAAATCCTTGGGATGGTTATTTACAAAAAGGCCCTGAGAAATCCTCGAGGGGACTTTATCTTGTAAGCAGCGGTTCTATGACTATACCCCTAGAAGGTAATCAAGTTGAATTAACCCAAGATCATCATCAAGGTATGGCAATTGACTTGGTAAGCTATTATGGAGCACCAGTTGTAGCTGCGAAGGACGGGAATCTTACTCGAGGTATTGAACCCGTCTGTAATGGAAAATACGCATTAATAGAACATCCCAACGGCTGGGTAACAATTTATCTTCATCTTCAATAATCTAATTCTAATAATTAATATCTTCATAATATTTCCCTAATTCCGCCCTATTAAAATCCAGTATGGAAGATACCATACTCATTAATGAATTTCTCCCTGCTTTAGATGGAGTAGACCAAGGTAGAGAATGGTTAGAATTGGTCAATGTATCCAATGAAATCATTGATATATCCGGTTGGAAAATACAAGTGGGTGGAGTTAGATACAATACATCTTTTGTATTTCCTGAAGAAAGTGAAATAAAGCCTGAAGAATATATATTAATATGCGAAGAAGAAATAGAAGATTGTGATTATTACACTAACCTTCTAGCTATGCAAAATGGTCTTGGTAAAACAGATGGAGTTAGAATTTTAAATTCCTCAGAAGAAATAATAAACACCGTATTATATAGCCATCCAAATAGAAATGAACTCAAGAATGATTTAGGAGAAATAGCTAAAGAAGAAGATATTATTGAAATGTCACCAAACAATTACAGTATTGCTCGAAGAAACTATAGTAATACCGGTCATTCAGAAGAAGATTTTTTTGTTACAAATTCCCCTACTCCTGGAGAAAAAAATATTGAAGAAGAAGAAGAAGAAGAGAGTAATATAATAATTAGTGAAGTTTTTAGCAATTTTATTGAATTCTACACACCTATTCCACCTGAGGATATAAATCAGTGGTATGTAAAAATAAATGATAAGAAAGAATATCTGGATAATGATGTTAAGGAAAACTTTTTTATACTCCCAGGGAAATTCAAAAAAATAAATATAGAACTATATAACCCTGATGGAATTAAAAAAGATAGTTTCTTAAGGGACAGAATCTCCTCAAAATACAGCTATTGCCGCTTAAATAGTAATGCAAATGATGAATTCATTCCATGTACCCCCACAAAAGCTACACATAATCTCAAGAAGGAATGGAGCTATGTTGATTTATCAGAGATCCTCAAAATTAGAAAAGATGCAAACTATATAGTTAATGTATGTATTCAATATAAATATAATGAAATGTATGTAATATCCGATGAAAGCCGAGCCTATATAGCTAAATGTAATGGATGTGACGTAGATAGTTGTTATACATCTGAATTAAAATTTTCACCAAATAGCAAATCAAATATCTACCTTATCGAAGAAAGCGACCTAAAAAATATAGAAGTTCAAGAACTTAATACTAATAACTACAGTCAAATGTTCAACCAGACTGTTGAAGTAAAAGGAGAATACTCCAGTATATGCAATTGTATACAAAAGAATTTTGGTGATATAGTTATAGAAAATGAAAATTTACAAGATAATTTTTATTATTCAATAAAAGGAATTTTTATCCAAAACAAGAATGAAAATTTTACCTTAAAATATCCTCGAGTTTTTAAAAAAGAAGAAATATCTGGAAAAGAAACATTGGAAGACACTGGTTCACCCCTCTTTTTAAGTATTTTTTTATTACTCTTTTTTACCTCCTTAATAGGATATTGTTTGTTTAGAAAACTACAACCCTTTATACAAAAGCAGAATTTTGTTAGAATACCGGACATTAAATAATTTGATTTCAATTTTGTATGAATAAAAAGAAAGAAAGTTCCAAGAAAACATCTGGGAAACGTAAAGAAGCCCAGACCGCTAAAAGTGCCAAGAGCTCAAAATCTGCAAAGAAAGATGTTAAAGCTGCAGAAAGTAAAAAAACAACAAAAGATTCCACTTGCAGTATAGAGTCTACTAAAGGAGCTCAGGCCAGTAAATTTACAAAAGTACTCATCTTTATACTTGTCTTGATTTTGGTTTTGATGGGTGCAGACTTTTTTGTTCAGTATTTAAATAACCATGCTAGCATTGCTGTTGTTGATGGGCACAGGATTTCTAGAAGTGAGTATATAGAAAGGCTTGAAGAAATGCATGGAGATCAAGTTGCAAATATGCTTGTAGAAGAGAAGATAATTGATTTAATCGGAGCTGAAGAAGGTATTAATATTGAGACAGAAGATGTTGATGAAGAATATGCGAAAGTAGCAGAACAGTCTGGAGGTGAAGAGGCATTAGAACAAACCCTAGCCATGTATGGTATGCAAGAAGGTGAGTTAAGGGCCCAACTTAGACAGGAACTTATACTAAGAGAGATAGTTGGGCCTACACTAGAATATACGGATGAGGATTTAGGTGAATTCTTTGAACAAAATAAGGAATTCATTTATCCAAATGCTGAGGATGTAGACTTTGATGAAGAAAAGGATGAGATTGAGGATATCTACATACAAGATCAGGTACATCAGCAAAGAGGGCAACTAATCCAAGAATTTAGAGATGATATTTCCATACAACTTAATACACCTCAAGCAATAGAGCAGGAAGGTAGAGAGTATGAGCTTTTCAAAGCTACAAGAAACGTTATCAATAATCTCTTGGGGAGAGAGGTAGATGATGATGAGGTAGAGGATGAATTAATGCAAGATGATATTATGATGGAAGGTTTGGAGCAAGATATGGAGGATATGGAGATAGAAATCGATGAAGATATGGATGTCGAAGATGAGGATTAATAAGAGCTCTTTGTAACTGAAAAAGGACGCCTTAGGCGTCCTTTTTTTATTATTTGAATCTTGAATTAAGAACTATCACTATCCTCAAGTTGATCTTCCATAGGTTCTACCAAGCCATAGGTGCCATCCCCTCTCCTATACACCATACAATATTTTCCTCTTTTACTCTTAAACAATAATTGATCAAAACCCATTAGCTCCATTTTCTCTATAGCCTCAGCATCTTCTAAAGGTCTCAAATCTTCTATTTTTTTATGCACTGCTATTTGGGGTGTATAATCTGCATAATTTCCATATTCCTCATCTTCTGGTTCATACTCTGCCATAGCCTCTTCGGCAGCAATAACTTTCCAAGGTGTTTTACCTTCCCATTGGGATAATTTATCATGATATCTTTTTAATCTTCTTGTCAAAACATCTACTGCTTTATCTATCAAGGCATACAAATCCTCACCTTCTTCTTGTACTACTACGAAACTCCCCGGCAAATTTATATTTATATCTATTCGAAAATCTTCATCAACCCCTCTGGTTTGAGTTTTTTCGTGGAGAACTACTTCTCCCTTGGTTGCTTTTTCTAAAAAATTTTCTACCTTTCCTAACTTCTTAAACACGTAATTCTTAATGGCTTCAGTAGAATCCATTGATATGAATTTGATTTGTATTTCATTAATCTCCATAAAAAACAAATAATAATTTATTACTCTAGAATAACATCTTGTAAGCCATTTTTCAACGCAATTTTTTCACACTCTTGCATTTTTTCATCTTTCGTAACCTCCTTATCTACCATTCGATATGAAGGGTAATATTTTTTTAAAACAAGAGGTATACTGGGAGAAAAATACCTTATGAACATTACGATATTCTCTATGTTTTTTTGATCATCGTTTTCTTGTGGTATCAGAGGACAAATTATTCGTAAATTTTTATTATTTGAATAAAGCTTGTATATATTTTCACGGATAATACTTAATTGAGCTTTGCTATGTTTGAAATAGAATTTATCAAATATACTATACAAATATATATCTATATCAGAAATATTGGAAAGGATGCCTTCCAAAACTTCCTTACTAAAATATCCATTTGATACCAACTTAACATTAAAAATCTTTGCTACTTCTAAAACATACTCTATATACACAATTGGCTCATTATATTGAAAAACAACTCTATTACAACCTTTACTTTGAGCATATTCAACTAATTCTTGTGGAGTATATTCATACCCTATCTTTGAAATAAAGGAGTTTACTTCTTCTCTACGGGTAGATTTAGCCAGAAGATAAGGTAAGATAGACATATCCCAATCCATATCAAAAGAATACCTCATGTTCGATCCAATACCCCCCACCAAAAGATCTTTTTTATGTTTTTTGACTATAGTAAATTTACCATAATTAAGTATCTTTAAATCTTTTACATTACAAGATCTAACACCACAGTACCCCACGTGACTATCAATAATTTCACAATTTCTAGCACATGCAGTACACTGAATTTTATTTCCATCCTTTCTCCTATAAAACATTGCTTATTCTACATTTATATAGATATATAGTAAAATACTAATATGAATATTACTGTAATCGGAGGGGGTACTGGTACATCATCGGTACTCAAAGGGCTCAAAAAATACAAAGAACTAAACATCAACGTCATTGTTACAATGATGGATGATGGAGGTAGTAATCAAGTTATACGAGAGGTTTTTGGACTATTACCTGTAAGTGATATAAGAAAGAGTATTTTAGCACTATCTAAAAAGGATGATGATAAACTAAAAGAGGTCTTAGAATATAGGTTCGATTCAGGTAAAAATTTAAAAGGGCACACAGTAGGTAATTTAACACTTGTAGCGCTTTCAAAATTACTTAATTCAGAAGAAAAATCCATACAAGAACTTTCAGATATCCTTGAAGTACAAGGGCATGTCATACCAGTAACAGACAAAATGTGTAAACTTGTAGCTGAATATGATAACGGAAAAATAAGACATGGAGAACATAGCATAGATGAGCCTAGAAACTTTTCTAATGAAAGAATTACACACATTTATACTAAACCTACAGTTAAAGCAAGCAAAAGAGCGATTAAGGCAATTAAAGAATCAGATTACATAATACTAGGGCCAGGAGACCTATATACAACAACAATAGCCAATTTACTAGTTCTCGGTATTCCCAAAGCGATAAATGAATCAAAAGCAAAATTAATATATATATCTAATTTGATGACAAAAAAAGGACAAACAAGACATTTAACTGCAAGCGGATTATTAAACGAAGTTTCTACATACGCACAAAGAGTTCCAGACCACGTTCTCATAAATAACTCTCCAATCCCAGAAAAAATTCTTCGTAAATACAAAAAAGAAAAACCTATACCAGACGACGTCAGCGACAATCAAGCATATAAAGTAATCAGAAAAGACTTAATTGAGAAGGAAGAGCGCAAAAGACAAAAAGGTGATGATCTAGTAAGAAGTTTGATAAGACATGATTGTGATAAAATAGGAGTTGTATTAAAAAATATCTTTGATGGAAAAACATAAGAAAAAAATCATAATTTCAGCCCTAGTAATATTTGGAGTTATTATACTCTACCTAGTAGTGATCCCTATCGTCATAATTCATTACGGGCAACATAAAATATACACAAGCGCACAAGATATAGAAAATTATAAAACCGCAATAGTATTCGGAGCAGGGCTAAAAGAGAATAGACAACCAAACAATATGCTTAGAGATAGGTTGGATAGTGTAGCAGACCTTTATTATGAAGAAAAAATAGAAAAAATATTACTGTCAGGAGACAACAGTAGTATATATCACAACGAACCGCAAGCTATGTATGATTATTTGCTTTACGAACATGATATTAGACCTGAGGATTTAGTAAGAGACTATGCAGGCCTTAGAACTTATGATACTTGTGCAAGAGCAAAAAATATTTGGGGAATAGATAAAGCTTTACTAATATCACAAGGATACCACCTATCTAGAGCAATATTTACTTGTGAGAATATGGGGATAGAGAGTACAGGTTATTCTGCAACAAAATATCGATATGCAGGTAGCGACTATTACAAAACTAGAGAGGTATTAGCAATACACAGAGCTTTTTTGGATGTATATATAATTCATCCTGATTATATAAAGGGTACTGTAGAGCTTGATTTTGTTGAATAACAAAACAACTTAAAGTATAATACTCCTGTTATTCTGCGGTAGCTCAATGGTAGAGCAACCGGCTGTTAACCGGTAGGTTGCAGGTTCGAGTCCTGCCCGCAGAGCCATTT
>PWFU01000013.1 GCA_003554185.1 Candidatus Dojkabacteria bacterium | reverse complement strand
TTTTGAGCTTCAATCGTATCTGCAGTTAAATCACTTCCAAACATATCAAACTCATAAGGACCTTGCCATAGAAAAAGAGGTAAATTTATTAAAAGAAAAACAAGAACAAAAGTCCCAACATTTTTAAAAACTCTGTTTAACCAATCTTTTATCATACCTTGCTTCCCAGGGATAGTAGCTATCGCAAGAACTATTGGAGCAGCAACTGTATCAAACAGTATCCCAACATAAGCTTTTAACAAGGTGATAAAAATTTTAATGGAAACATATGCAACCAAAATACTAGCAACAAGCATCATTAATGACCCCATTAAAGCACTAAGGAAAAAATCTGCAACAGCACCTAACATGTCCATAAAACCATCCACAAACCCTCCTAAACCTGAAAAATCACGAAGCTGTCCACCAACAAAGTCCATATAGGTAGTCCAAATACCTAATGGAGAAGTTGGATCAACTCGATCTGCCCCCATACGAGTTTCAATATCAAGAAATGAAGCAATAACATTTATTAAAACCCCACCTATATCAATTATCAGACCAACAATAGCAAAACTAAATGTCACCAAAACTAATCCTATAACAATATTAGGTAATGTATTATACACAGTAACCATAGTTTGCCCACCAATTTTGTGCCTAAACATTATCATAAATCCAGCTACAATAAACACTATTACAAATAAAACATATGCTATATTTCTAGTAATAGACCACAAGTCATCTATCCCGGACGCTTGGAGCCTTTGATAACCACCACCCTCTGGATCATCCGCATAGACACTACTTGCATGTTGATCATAATTAGGGACCCATTCCTGAGCCATATGTTCAGAAACATCCACTTGCGGTCTATAATTTATCGCTAAATGTATAGCCAATTCTGTTGAACCTAGAAGTCCAAGTTTCGCTCCAGGAGATATATTAGGATTAGAAACTATAGCATCGTAATTTTCATTACCTTGAGGATACGTGAGATCAAGAAGGCTACCAGTCGTATCAGCCAACCTAAACCCCTGCGATTTATGACTATGTTGCCCCTCTACGCCAGTACTCGAACTAGATAGTTCATCTATCTCTTTATACACTTCACCTATATTATAGGTACCATGATCATCGTTACCATTATCACTATGAGCATATTCATTAAAGAAAAATCCAATAACAAGAAAAAATGCTAAAACTAACAACAAAGAATTCTTAACGGATTTTTTCTTGAAAAATTCAACTGCTCCTTGTCCAAAATAATAACCTTTTTTTACAACAGACATAAATAGTTAGGTCTCAAAAATTAAATAAATTTATTCTATAACACCCATTTCTTTCATTGCATCCTCTACATTTCCTCTCCAATGTCGATTCAAATTATCAGGATCATTAGCAGCACCAACAGGACAATAATACTGCCCTATGTTTGCAATTATCCCATCATTCCCAAGCATATGATCTATATTACCACTCTCAGTAACATTTCTCCATCCCATATAGTAATTATTAAACAGATTCCTAGCTGTCACGTAAGCACCTGTTTCCCAATCTTCAAAATTTGAGGTTCTTTCAAAATTTGACGCAGGATCCATCATTCCCCAAGCATTGTGCCCTTCAACATTACTAGTAACACCAAATCTAGATTCTGCAGTAGCAATAGCATAAAGCAACCTATAATCTAACTGCTTCCCATCTTGCTGAAAAAGATTTGATAAAGAAGCAATATACTCGTGAAATCTATCATCATCAGGCATATGGCTACCAGGATGTTGACTTGCATAATCTTTTAATACATCTACTTTCTCTTCAAATTCATCATCTTCCTCTCTCGCCTCTTCTATAAGTTCATCTATATATTCATCTGTTACTTTATCAACAGTAACAACTTCAGATTCGGGAGCTGGATTAGCACGAGAATTCGAACCTGGATAAGGACTATATTCTGGATTATGTATATTATGTGGGTCATTTCTCCATTCCAAAGCTTCTTGAACGTTCATACCCCTCAATTCCATCTCAACAAGCCACCAATATTCTTCTTCACTATATTTATTTTCATGCCCAGGATAAGTAAAAGTTTCTTCTAAAGCAAAAAGGTGTTGCCAGGCAGATAAATCCCAATAACCCTCAGTTTCGATTAATTCATCATCATCTACTCGAACTTCACAAGGAGTTGTCAAGTAAATAGGATCATTTACAACATAGTCATCTTCGCTACCCGGCAAAGACATATCTTCTGTCATAGTAGGAGGTGAGCCTAATAAACGCCCAGCTTCAGTATATCTAATACCACAAGCATCAGTTTCACAAGCAGAAGCGGAACCCAATGGGGCATCTATTAAAACACCTTTAAAAGCTACCTTTTTTCCAGCATAGTCTTCACTCTCTTCAAACCTGAAAATACGTACATCTAAACTTACACCAGGAAGTGCTGATGTTAAAGTTCCCAATATCCTTTCAAACATAGATGGTTTACACAACGGGAAAGATTCATCTTTACTCAAACGAATAACTCTTTCGGGTGGATTTTGACAAAATTCCGTATTCTCCCTACGTTCATTCAATCCATCTAATAGTCCCGGAGGTGTAACACTTTCAACCCCTCTTTTACCTAATTCATTACTTTTTTCTACATTAAATCTCCCATCATTCACCACATGAGGGCAAACAGACATATCATCCTCAGCAGTGTCCATTGGTACACGTCCAACACCTTCACTATCAAAAGAACCCGATGATTGTGCATGCATAACAAAATGTTCATGATCAGAATCTGACTCACCTGTTTCCCTATCAAAACCATCAGACTCAACATTGCTCAAAGGGGGTTGTCTCGCGGAGTAATCAAATTCAGGATCTATTATTTCACTAGCATTTCTAAATGCCACTTTCCCTTCCGGATTAGTTGTTTGCACTAAATTATCAAAAGGATTTCCAGCTCCAGTAAACAGAGCACTTGGAGCATAAATTTCCACTAATTCAACTTCTGCATCGGGTTTAACGTATTCTGTAGTTTTGTATTCTGTGGATAAGTCAAGTTCAGAACAAAAGAACTGAGGATTTTCAAGCCCCAAATCAGTGTCTTCACAAGTTCCCCTTCCCGAAAACCAACCCAAAACCTCACCCTCTTCTTCATTCTCCACATTATCAGTATTAATATCAACAGAAGCTTCTTCAACCTCCGAAACATCCGTCGTACCATACTCAAACTCACCTAATTCAACGTTAGATTCACGAGATTGGTCATACTTTTCAAAACCTTCATTGTTACTTTCATAACCAAAAACAAATACTAAACCTACACAATACACAAATGCGCAAAACAAAAAAAATAACGCTTTGAACTTTTGATTCTTAAAAACTTTAAACTTCATCTATACTAATATACACCATAATCATATAATTTGTCAGTATTTACAAGAGGTCTCCACTCAACTTCAGTTTCGTCTTCAACTTCTTCTTCACTACTATGATAATATTCATCCCATTCTTCTTCAACACCCTCTTGTTGTTCTGGTTCTAAAGTTTCACCCATAATTTCTGAATCCATAAGCCTCCCAAAAATATTAACATTCATATCCAGAGATACCTCTTTTTGCAAAACATTATTTTCATCAAACAATTCACTCCATTCACCTCCCATGATTTGAGACCCTTCAGGTGTATATAATAATAATTGAATATTATGTATATTAGCAACATCAAAATCATCTATTTCATCAAATACAACACTCTCAAGTTTAGAAACATCCATATCCCATCTGCCACCGTCTGAGATATATGTTGATATAGGTTCTTTGGCAAAATCCTCAATCACCAAAAATACAAAACCTCTACTTACTTCATCTGATAAGTCTCCACTAACAACCGTAGAGGGAAAATTACTTTCAAAATCCTGAGTTGTTTCAAAAGAAAAGTCACTCTCGGAACTTTTTTCATACATCTGATCACCTGAAAATATCTTAAAATCATATTTTGTATCAGGTTGTAATCCATCCACATTAACATAATGCACCCTAGATGACTCATCCCACACACTCTGAAACTCACCTATTTCTTCATCACCTTCATACACTTTAGCATATCCTTCAACCTCTTCTTCAGCAACCCAACTTATACTCACAGAATCAGGAGATAGATTACTAACAAAAACATCTTGAGGAGGGGAAGATGTCTCTTCTCTATCAAAGATGTTCATAAAAAGAAAAATCCCACCTACAACTAATAAAATAATTAGTAATATACCACCTAAATTAAGAATCATCTTTTTCTTCTGTCTAGTAGTTACATACATAAATTAAAATTTCTAGTATACAGGTCTTACAATTTATTCCCTAAATAGAGTATACTATGATTGTAAAGATATTTAAATTGTAAATTTTAAAACAATGGAAACAATACCTCCAATCTTTTGGATGTCTATAGTAACTGTTATTGTAGTCTTTTTGTGCCTAATCTTCTATTACCTAGCAATGCTATTAAAGGAGACTAAAGATACAGTAGTAGAAGTGAGAGACGTAGTAAAAGAATCCAAGAATCTATTAAGTAAATCCACTGATATTCTTGACGAAGCTCAGGAAATTGTCGCAACTGCAAAAAGAACAGTTTATACAGCAGAGAGTTTAGCAGGTGAAATAAAAGAACAAGTAATTGTTCCAGTGAGATCGATAGGTGGAATATTCTCCACTATATCAAGTTTCTTAGAAGGTTTTCGAAGTAAGTAATCTATGAAAAATTACTTCATCCCTCATAAACTAAAGCCTGGGGATGTAACAAATTTATCCGACGAGGATTCAGAGTTAATAATTGGTAATAAATTACATACTCTAGAAGATCCAATAGAAGTATCTAACCTAGAAGGTGTTTTCTTAGCTATCATAACAAATATTGAGACAGCATCTGTAGAAGTTGAAATTGTTAAAAAGTTACGAGATGTGAAAGAAATTGATAATAACTATCATATAACTCTCATTCAATCTACCATGCACGATCAAAAGTTTGATTTTTTACTTGAGAAAGCAGTAGAGGTTGGAATTCATAAAATCATCCCTATAGAATCGAAATATTCAACTCAAAGTCGAAATAAGGCGATCAAAAGACACGGAATGTGGAATAAAAAAATAAAAGAAGCACAAGAACAAAGTAGAAATCCAAATATATTAGATTTAGAAAAGCCAATAAAAATAAAAGATTTGAAAAATATAAAATCAAAAAACAAAATTTGCCTATCAACTGAAGTAATCACAGAAAAATCTTTTAAAGATATCTTACATAAGAAAGAACCACATACAACTTACACAATAGCCGTTGGTCCAGAGAAAGGTTGGAGTTCATCAGACCTAAAAGTTTTTGAAAAACTAGACTTTGAATTTTCAAAAATGGGAAATAATATATTAAGAACAGAAACAGCAGGAATTGTAGCAGCATCAATACTAAATTTTAGAGCAGGTTTGTATTAGAAATATGAAAAAGAAAAAGATAAAAAACAAAAAAAAAAATTTTAAAAAAACAAAGAAATATTACTACAAAACAGATATATTCATATCTAGGATGGCTAGTATTTTAAAAATACCTCATAAAAAAACTAAAGAACTTTTTTATCAACGAATTGTAAGTGTAATAAGGTTGAATGACCTATTAGATGACCCGCAAAAAATTTTCAAGGTTCTGGAAGAAAAAAATCTTGACTTAAAAGAAGTCCCTTGGAGTAAACACACTTACATAGTAAAAAACAAAGACAAATCTGAATTATCCAAAATGCAAGAATATGCCAAAAGCCTCTTCTATATACAAAACCTATCTAGCCAACTACCTCCAATCATATTAAATCCCTCACCAGAAGACACAATCTTAGATATGTGTGCCGCCCCGGGTAGTAAAACAACTCAATTAGCATCACTAATGAATAACAAAGGGCTCATAATTGCCAATGATGATAATTACAAAAGAGTTCATAAAATGTCAAAAGTATTGGAAAAATTTGGTGTTAAAAACACACAAATAAATTTTGCTGGTGTAGAAGAATTAGACGCTCAATTTGAAAACTATTTTGACAAAGTATTACTAGATGCACCTTGCAGTGGTGAAGGAATGATATACCTAGGTGCTCCAAAACCCTTAAGATTCTGGAGTATAAAAAGGACAAAAGAGATGTCAAAAATACAAAAGGAATTAATAAAATCTGCATTTAGATGTTTAAAACCAGGAGGGGAAATGGTTTACGCAACATGTACACTTTCTCCAAATGAAAACGAATCTGTTGTAACACATTTGATGCATGAATTTAAACAAGCTCAACTGGAAGAAATAGAATTAATAAAACAGGACAGTTTTAAGGAGTATAAACCTTTCGTTAAACGAGGACTAAAGGAATGGAATGAAGAATTTTTTCATCCTGATATAGACAAAACGATGAGAATAATACCCGGTAAAACAATGATGGGCTTCTATATAGCACTCATCAAAAAAGTTTAAACATCTTTCATACTAAACTTCATCTTTCCTGTTTTTTTATCTTTTTCTAAAAGCTTTACCTTTACTTTATCACCAATATTAACAAAATCATTTACATCCTTAACAAAATCATCACTAATTTCAGAAACATGAACAAGCCCAGATATACCAGGAGCTATTTTAACAAAACAACCAAAATCAACTATACCATCAACTACACCATCATATACCTGTCCCTCTTCAGGAACAATCGCATAATTAGATACAATTGTCTTAGCTTCTTCTAAATTATCTTTATTCATAGAAAAAATATGTACTTTACCTTCTTCATCAACTTCCATTTCCGTATTGGTACTTTCACTTAACTGTCGGATATTCTTTCCCCCTGGACCTATCAAATCACCAATTTTTTCTTTTGGTATATCGACAGAAGCAACTTTAGGAGCATATTCAGAAACCTCGCCCTTAGATTCTGGAACTTCAGCTTCCAGAATATCTAAAATCTTTATAATTGCTTCCTTACCTTTTTCTATAGCCGCCTCAAAAACCTTAGGAGGAAGCGATTTAGCTTTTGTATCCATCTGTATAGCTGTTAAACCTTCTCTAGTCCCCGTAACCTTAAAATCCATATATCCATAAAAATCCTCTTCACCACGCATATCAATTACTAATTTAAAATCCTGAACATCATTGGGATCATCAACAATAACTCCTATACCTATCCCTGCTACCGGCCTTTTTATAGGTACACCTGCATCCATTAATGCTAAGCTCGAGCCACAAGTTGATGCCATTGAACTAGAGCCATTCTCAGATTGAATCTCTGACATCAAAACAATCGTGTATGGGAACGTATCAGTATCAGGCAAAACTGGCTGCAAAGCTTTTTCAGCCAAAGAACCATGCCCTACTTCTCTTCTACCAGGAATATATTTTACTCTACCAGCTTCACCAAAGACAAACGGGGTCTCTATATAGTAGTGCATATAGCTTCTGATGTCTTCACCCATCATATCTTCTACAGTTTGTTGTTTACGCAAACTACCTAATGTTGCGATTGTAAGAACTTGAGTTAAACCACGAGTAAACAAACCAGATCCATGCACCCTTGGTAAAACACCGATCTCCAGGGCAATTTCTCGAATTTCATCCAAACTACGTCCATCCACTCTTTTTTCATCTTCAAAAGCAAGTTTCTTAACAACCATCTTTAAAACTTCCTCATAAGCCGCTTTAATATCTTTCTTTGCATAATCACCTTCATATTTTTCACATATCTCATCAAGATACGAGTCCTCACTAATATCTATCTTTAACAACTTATCAAAATACTCATTTTTTATCTCTTCAACAAGTTCTTCAAAAACAGGATAAGATTCATAATCTTTCTTTTCATGCCCAATCAATTTTACAAATTCTTGCTGTGCAGTTAACCAGTCTTTCATCAAATCTTGCCCATAATGCATAGCTTTTTCAACTGTCTCCTCATCTACTTCTTTCATACCAGCATCTATATTCGCAAATCCTTTTTCATCACCACCTAAAACAAAATCCATATCTGTTTCATCAGTAGGATCTCTATCAGTATGTTTATAGAATGGTATCAAAGCACCTTCTCTCAAACCTACTCGAACTCCTGCAACAGGGCCATCAAATGGAGCATCAGAAATCATTAATGCCGCAGAAACAGCATTAATACCCAGAATAGTTGGATCATTATCAGGGTCATAAGACAATACCTTAACCACTATGCTTACTTCATTAATATAGTCTTTTGGAAATCTAGGTCTGATTGTTCTATCAATAATACGTGCCCTTAATATTGCATCATCACTAGGGAATTTATCCCTTTTTATAAATCTAGAAGAAGAAATCAAACCTGCTGCATACATCTTCTCCATATATTCAACTGTCAATGGAAAGAAACCCATCTCGGGATTTGCATCTCCGATATTTACAGTAGCTAAAACCACTGTATCACCCATTTGTGCAAAAACTGCAGAATGTGATTTAAGTGCATACTTCCCTGAAGAGAAGAAACACTTTTTACCCTCTATCTCAAATTCATAAACTTTTTCATCGTACGGCATATATTATTTTTATTAAATTAATTACAATTAATCAAAAGAGATTATAGCTAGCCTCGTCTAAATAAACAAGTGGGAAACAATAAAACTTATAGCTTCAAAGACTTCACAAGCTTATCATGTCTCGTTTTCTCATTTTCTTTTAGATATTCTAACAATCTTCTACGCTTACCTACCATCTTAACCAATCCTCTACGAGAATGAGAGTCTTTTCTATGCTGCTTTAGATGTTCAGCTAGTTCATTAATTCTTTCAGTTAACAAAGCAACCTGCACCTCAGGAGACCCGGTATCATCTTTACCTAATGAGTACTTTTTAATTATTTTTTGTTTTTTTTCGTTATCTAAAGCCATTTAAAAACCATTTACATTTTATCAGCAACTCCTCAGGGGATTTCGCATTTAAGTAAACTAATGCCAAATTTACTACTTTTTCAGCAATTTGTCAACCTAATTTAGATAAAAAATACAGCAATTATAGAGATAGGTATTTAAAATAAGACTCTTATTCCCTCCACAGGATAGATATTCTTCTAATACATCTTTTGTTTCAAATATGGGAGACATTTTTCTAAATCAGCAATTTTTTCAAAAAAAGTTTTTGTGCTTTTGTAAAACAAAAACACAAAAACAAATTCCAAATTATTAAATTGTTAAATTACTATTTCCTGTCCTCGGCGACGCAACGAACACAAT
>PWFU01000012.1 GCA_003554185.1 Candidatus Dojkabacteria bacterium | reverse complement strand
CTTGAAGATATGTTACCTGTGGCTGCGGAAGTCGCTAAAGAGAAGTATGAGATGGTGATTAGGGTGAACGGGCAGTCTGTGTTGGAGGGGTATTAAATCCAGGGGGAGTCAATATGGTGGGCATCTGTAATTCAAACCACGATAATCCACAGAAAATCTTTTTTGTTATTTCTTCTTTATTTTTCTTGATGAAACTTGTTAAAAGGCGAGTCTCACATATGATTGTTTGTGATTACTGCCGTCATCGGAAATGTAACTGGACCGAACGTGATGCAAATGACCCACCCTCCTCTTGTTTAAAAAGGACTCCGATCGAAATAGCGGAGAGATACGTCGGGAAAGAAGAGTTCAAAAGGAGAGTGAACATCGCTAAAAGGTTGGCTTCTTATGATGAAAGTGAAAAGACCTGGTACCTGAATCCGAATGTGAAGAACCCATTGACGGGTTATGAATTAAGAGAGACGATGGACGAGGAGATTAACGAGTGGAGCAGTAACAACGAGCTAACATTGTCGGAACTGGTGGATTATAAAGAAGAAGGTTTCGAGAGACTTGGATGATTTTTTTCGCTCATGTGTGTTTAACCCCACAGTTCTGACACTCCCACCTTGTTACACCGCCTTTTTCAACCCTTTTATGTTCTGTTTCTTTCCCGCAAAAGGGGCACCTAAATCTTTCCATCCCCCCCTCTAAAATCGGTGGAGGTTTAATAATGTTTTCTCAAGGTTGCTGAGCTTCAGATTTTACACCAAATTTTTATTTTTCTGTAGATAGAAACAATTATAACCGCTGTAAATGGAAATTAACAAGTAGACCATGCCACGCCAGAAAAAGTCCACAGCGGTCCACCGAAGCGGTCACGAGAAAAAGATACGTGAGATCCTCAAAGAGAAGGGGATGAGAGAGGGTTTCAAGGAATACACCGACACAATCAACCAGGAGTTCGGGACTTCCCTCTCCACCAGGCAGATACGGTATTACTACAACAACTACATAAAACCCGCTGAAGTGATCACTCCGGAGGAAGCTGAAGAATCCATCGAAGATCGTCGGGAGCTGATAAACGTAGCGGCTGAACAGATGGATCTCTACGAACTGCAGAAGGAAAGGGTTGAAGAGATGCTCGATGTGGAAGACATCCGCGGAGATGACAGGGACAACTCCCTGCAGGGAGAACTCGGTCTTGCCAGCAAACTACTCCTATCGATCAAACACACCAAGCAGGACCTCGGTCTGATGGCTAAGGAACCGGAGAAACTGCTTATAGATCAAAAGGTCGAGAAGGAAGAACAGATAGGCATCGACGACCTGGATAAAGATGAGATCAAGACGTTAGCCATGGCGATGGCCGGTAATTACTCGGAATCAAATTCCGAGAATCGAAGGGATTCCAAAGGAATTCCAGAAGAAGAAGTTGAGGAATAGATCTTCATGGTCAGCAGCGAACAGGTGTTATCCCGTTATCCCAATTCCCTGCTAAAACAGGTCTCTCTCACCAACCCCATCGCCTTCGCCCGCAGGTATCTACCGAACCTGATAGACGAGAAGTCCCCCGACTTCCACTTCGAGATGTACGATATCGCTCTGAATAACGATAGAGTGTTATTCCTCGCTCCCAGGGATCACGCCAAATCGACTCTGTTCACCTTCATCTACCCGATATACCGTATCTGCATGGACAGGAACATACGGATATCTCTAACAGCTGACACTCACAAGCAGGCCCAGAAACACGTCAGGGCCATAAGATACGAGCTGGCCAACAACGAGAAGCTGATAGACGACTTCGGAGAGTTCATGGGAGAGAACTGGCAGGCTTCCGAGTTCACCGTTAAAAGAGAGAAGAACTTGAAGGACCCGACGGTGACGGGATCCGGGCTCGGCTCCTCCAAGCTAGGGAACAGGGCGGATCTGATCATATGCGACGATATCATAGACAGGGATTCATGCTACACGGAGCACCGAAGGGAACAGGCTTCCCGCTGGTTCTTCGAAGTGCTGACCAATTTTCTCGAGGACGAAGGAGGACAGATCATAGTTATCGGGACCCGACAGCACGATGCGGATCTTTACAGGGAGTTGATCGACAACGAGAGGTATGTATCCAAGTCATACAAAGCCTTGACTGGTGATAAAGAGGTTCTTTGGTCGGAGAAGTGGTCCTACGACAAGCTGATGGCCCGGAAGAAAGAGATCGGTAACGTCGCTTTCACAAGGCAGTTTCAGAATGAGATCAAGGCGAGGGGTTCCTCCATGTTCCCCATGGAACTCATAGAACCGGCTTTGGATCGGGACGGAAAGTTATTGAATCCATACGACGAGAGACCCTATTGGTTGAACGAATACGACATCTACATGGGAGCCGACCTCGCTTCGAGTGCAAGGGTGGGAGCAGACTACGTGGTTTACATCAGCATCGGCGTAGATACCAAGGGAAATCGGAAGTTATTGCACGTATGGAGGGAGAACGGAGTTCCCTTCACCAAGCAGATAGACAAGATGATGGACCTGCACGAGTTCTTCGATTACAACCGCATAGTGATCGAGAGCAACCAATACCAGCAGGTCTTGCCGGACACACTGAAGCAGGAGACCGACATGCCGGTGGCTTCTTATCAGACGGGTAGTGAGAAGCACTCCGAGAACAAGGGTGTTCCTTCTCTGCGGATCCTGTTCGAGAATGGGAAATATACGATACCTTACGGTCGTAGGTGTAGGGAGAAGGTTGAGGTGCTGGTCGATGAGTTGAGAAGGATGGCGTGGGATAGAGGAAGAGTTGTGTCAACCTCTGAGCATAAGGATATGGTGATGGGATTGTGGTTGGCCGAGCTTGGAATCGGGGAACGGCCCGTTGGGAACAGGTTCTCGATAATACGAAGTTGGTGACGTTTATTCTTGTAGGGAAGCCAGAATGATTTATTTTCCGTCTATTAGACAAGAATGGGTGATATTTTAATCACTAATTTTTTCATAATTTAATAAAGATTCTCGGGAAAATCTTATTAGATTTATACAATATTCTTTAATGGATTAGATAAAATGGACCCATCTAAAGAATTGGAATCAATAGTTGCTCAAATAGAAATTAATGGTAAATATGTTGATATTGAAATAAAGGTAACTGAGGGAGGAAGTCTTACTGTCGATAATCTTGAGTCTCCAAGATTTGATATTTCAGGTAGTTTCATGAAGAATTTTAATGAAACTTTTAAAAAATTAAGAGGCGAAACTTCCGATGGTATACCTATAATGCTTTCGAATTCTTTTGTTTCTTATGATTTAAATAGGTCAGTAGAGAAAATATTACCTTTAGAAGTTAGTATTGATGAGACTGATAATTATGTTTCTCAAGAAGGTGAAAATGTTAAAATCAAATTCGATATAATTAACCAAAAGTTCTCATCTTATGAAGGAAAAACATTAATCAAAAAACCAAAATGGGAAGCATCTGGATATTCATTGGAAGATATGGATGATAGAATAAAATATATTAGAGAACACAAGACCCCAGTACGAACTGGAGAGATAATAATCAATCAAAGGGATGTCACCGGTAACATATCCCATCAGTTTGACAAAGCACAAGATAGACTGGAGAAATTGTTAGAGTTAGTGAGATTCGCTCAAGGTGTAGGTCCCAGTTACATTCGAGCAGAATTGGAATCTGTTAATTCGATAGATGAATGTTTGAAATATACTAAATATTATTCAACAAATGCTAAAATAGGAGGTATTTTTAAAAAGGAGT
Source organism: Candidatus Dojkabacteria bacterium (assembly GCA_003554185.1). Lineage (GTDB taxonomy): Bacteria > Patescibacteriota > Dojkabacteria > SC72 > T1SED10-24 > T1SED10-24. The sequence continues at coordinate 5,709 of PWFU01000012.1, read as the reverse complement.
TAGTAAATGAAAATAATCAGCAACAGTATTTAGAAAAAGCTTATGATAATTTTGACAACCATATTAGAAATAACCTTCGTTTGAAAATGGTTCTTGGGTATTATTTGGATGCGATCAATATCACTAGATCAATAGAAGGACGATTATTAAGTGTTTGTAGTGCTATCGAATTATTAGCCAAGCGTTACGCTGATTATGACGGAACTAGTACAAAAACAAGGCTAAAAATTGAACACCTTGTTGATGAACTTAATGTCGAAACATCAGATTTAGCTAAATACTCCATCACTTATAAAAATAGAAAAGGGAACAAAGGTAATACTCAATCTTCAAGACGTAACAACGAGAATTCTTTCTTAACTAAAATTAAAAGGAAATTTTCACCAATTACCTCTAAACTTTTTACAAAATCAGATAACAAAAATTACGTATCTGAAAGTTACTTTTACAGTTATTCTAGACAGTATGTTGTACACGGCGATAATACTCCAACTTTTGATGAGCTTAAAAGGGACTACTTTGCAGCCCTTGCTTTATTACAACGAATAATTCGGAATCAATTGTTAAAGTCCTATCAAAATATTCCAAGATTGAGAAAAATAATTCCTGCCGATCTTATAACAACAGATTGATTTACATTTTTTTTACTAACCCAAATGTATTTTTATATCATATATTAGACAAGAAAAAATGTATTAAACACCCTTGTTACATATTACAAATACTATTGTAATATACGAAAGTATTATAAAAGATGAAAATAATGCCTTTACATGCCCCGAAGAGAAAAAATAAAAATCGAATGTAAAAACAAAACTCTTGAAGAGATAGCTACTGAGGTTGAAAAGAAGACGAGAAAGAAACCCAATGCTAAGGTGATGTTCGTAAATTATCCTAGTCGTTGGGAACGGTCACCTGGTTTAAGAGGAGCAATGAGAATTGCAGGTATATTAGGTGCTATATTAGCTTTTAGTGGTGAAAAAAATAGAAAACCTTTAGACGAGTTTATAAAAAATCTAGAAGAAATTGGCTTGGAGAACCATGGTGATTATATATATCTAGCTTACAAAATAGCTGCACTTCAACCTAGTGGTGTTTTATTTAATGTACGCCATCTTGATCCAGGTAAATCTTCACCGACTTTATATGGTTATCCTGATGAAGCCTTGAAAGAAATCTTAGACGAGAACGAATTAAAAAAACTTGAAACGCTTTTAGATTTAGAAGTGGTAAAAACGAAAAACCAAGTAGGTAGCGATAATTATTATATTCTAACTGAAAAAGGCAAGGAGATCGTAAACTATTACATCGAAACAAAACTAGAATCAAAAGTAATTGAAACAATTGAAGATATTACTAGTGAAATTGATGAACGATTGATTTTTTCTTATTTACACTCAGAATCACTAGGAAAAATCGATAAAGCTTATCCTGATCTCGGATACGTTTATAATGATTTATCGCGTTTGTTTACAAACCGGGCGATGGAGTTTAGTTTTCTTTCAAGTGAATCGTTAATAGGGAAAATAACCGATATTTCTAGTAGAAATAATTTAACCATAGATGAATTGAAAGAAGATGAAGGGGATGTAATAACTCAAATCAGAAGATTTTGGGATATACTAGAGGAATCAGCCCTTGCAGTAAGGGCTCCAATTATTGAAACATCGATTTATATGAACCCTAAGAAATCTGTAAAAATGAACGAATTCGATAACTTTCAACAAATAAAAGAAGTCTACGGTGATTATGTAATTGCTGATTATGAGCAGAGGACTATACCTATAGAATTGGCAGAAAAAATATCGAATATCATTATACAGAAATTACCAGAAGACGAAGACAAAATAATAAGAGTTCTAATGATGGTTTCTAAATATCGAGATTCCCCTAAGCTTGTCAAGGAGAAAATTTGGAAAGAAAACAATAGTTATAACCTTTTGAAGGATGATTTAGATATCCTTGAGAGTATTGTTTATTTATTATCTGAGAAGGGAATTACAAGTGATTACTCCGATTCTGGAGATATCCCATTTATAGTAAAGGATAAAACGGCTTTGGATGAGTTTTTAACGGATTATCTTCTCGGAAAGGAAGACATAGAACTATAATCGAGGTATAAACATGTGGAGACCATATGAAAAAGATACCGACACGCTCTCCCGATCGAAAAGGTCCCTGTTCGATTATTACCTACCGTTGGAAAGTGTTGACGGAACTTTCGAGAATTACGAGGAATACCTGAAGGCCATGACAACACTGTGTTTAGACTTCATCAGCGACCTAAAAAAACTACTCGAAGAACCAGACATTAAACGGAAGGAGTACCTATCCTTTCGTTATAAGAAACGGTTTTCGAAGTTGAGAGAGCTGAGAGAAAAAAGCGATGATGAAGCTGATGAAAGATTTCCCATAACTGAGTTTTTCGATGATCTTTCTGATGAGGAAGTAACAGTGCTACAACTATTGTTTTCTATGAACGGATCTGGAGTAGTCAAGACAGAAAATCCTTCTCTCGTAGGCGAGGAGATTATCGCTTCACTGAACATACTTTACGACATGAAGTTGAAGAACTCTAGGAAGATATTGATGGCTTCTTCCAAACTACGAGAAAGAGGCTATATCGGGTTCCTGGATAGAGGTGACCCGGAACTGGAAAGGGGCAATGTAGCGATAAGTGAACTAGCTGTCTCGCAGATTTTAGGATCTGAGGAAGATAGGATAAAACACCTCGAAGAAAAGAGAGAAAAAAGCTCCTTCCGCCATAGATCAAGAAAAAAGAGATCTGTTCTTACAAAAACTGATTCAACCTACACCTTTGATGATGTTATATTACCTGACGATATGAAAGAATCTATCAAATCTGTTTTAGATCAATACCAGCAGAAAGATAAGTTCTACGATGAATGGGGTATGAAAGAGATCACCGGCAGTAAAACGGGATGTTCCCTTCTATTTTCCGGACAGAGCGGAACGGGCAAATCCATGATGGCCCAGGCGATAGGAAACTACTTGGACAGCGGTGTGTATTACCTTGCGTTCGATGTACTCATTAACTCGTTGTACGGCCGTACTGAAAAGAACTTGAAAGAGGTTTTTCGAAAAGTGAAGGAAGAGGAATGTGTGCTCATCATCGACGAAGCTGACGGTATATTGAGCAAAAGGTTTTCCTGCAAGGAGGCCGCAGGTGCCACCGAGAATAGAATAAAATCGATATTTCTAAGGGAGATGGAGAAACATAAGGGTGTAATATTGTTCACCACTAACTTTTCGGTAGAGATGGACAAAGCTCTTTCTCGTAGATTCGATCTTAAGGTAAAGTTCCCTGAACCGAATTGTGAAGCGAGGAAGGCTATATGGGAGAGCCATATACCGTCATCTTTACCCTTGGATGATGATGTTGATTTTGAAAAGTTGGCCCGGAACTATAAGATTACTGGAGGCCAGATAAAGAACGCTGTTATCAACAGTGTTCGTAAGGCTATTTCAGCTGAGAAGGAGAAAGTGAGTCAGGAGGATTTCGTTTACGGATTAGAGTTAGAGGAAAATTCAGCTATGGATTATTCTCTGAATGAGGATCACTCTAAGGATAAGTTGAAAGGATATAATTGAAAAGAGGAATTGATAGAATGGAATGTGAAGTAGAGGTAAAAGAAGGTGAGTTGCGTATAAAAGATCTAAGGATAAGAGATGAAGAGGTTGTGGATCACTATTCCGATCTGGAAGAAGATGAAACGTGTCGAGAGCTGGAGATGGCTCTGAAGATGGGTACGATCGCTTTGAAGAGCATTAAGGTATCGGAGAAAGTCGATTACATCAAGAAAGAGTTCAACAAGCTGGACCATCGCTTCGATAAATCTCTTGATGAAATTCTTGAACATCTTGAACAGTACATCGGTGAAGATGGTAAATTACCTGAAAAGATCGAAGAATTCTTTGGAGAGGATGGGAGGATCATACATGAAATATTTGACCCGGACCGAGACGGTACACCACTGAACCAGATGAAAAATGAGATCATACAATCTATGTATACGATGATAAAAGAGGAAGAGAGAGAAAAATCCAAGCCCACTGAGATCGGTGGTGATTTCGAAGGTTTTGTTGAGCAAGGACTTTCCGATGTGATCAAGTATAGGAGAAACTGCAGCGATATACTACGTAATACAGCTAATGAGAGAGGTCTGATGGATAAAACTACCGGCGATTTCGTGATAGACGTTGATGGAAGAGAGAGTTCCAGGCTTGTGGTCGAGGTCAAGGATCACCAGACGATCTCGAGTACGCAAATAAAGGAAAACATGGAAGAAGCTATTGAGAACAGGGGAGCTTCTTACGGCATCTTCATCAACAAAAACGTAGAAGGGTTACCAAATTACATGGGATGGTTCCATGACTACCCGAAGGATAACTATCTGGTCTGTGCACTCACCAGCGAGGATGAAGACAGACTCCATGAAGAGATGTTACACATGGCTTATCAGTGGGGTCGGACTAAGACTTTACAGGAGAGAGCTGAAGCTGAAGGTATCGACATATCTTCAGTCGAAGGTGGTATGGACGAGATAAGAGAAGGTATAGAGAAGGTCAGTAATCTGAGAAGGAAATATACCAACATCGAGAATTCCGTCGATGACATGCGTGAGATATCTCGTGATATCGAGAGCTTCGTTGAGAGGGGTCTATCGAACATCCAGGACGAGATCAACAAGGCCATGGAAGTGTAAGGTTCAGAACAGATGTGAATTACCCAAAACCCCTTCCCTCCATTTTTAACCAATCCCAGAATATAAATATAAGTGGCATATCGCAAAATCGGTTTGTGATATCGAATGAAGAGCAGCAAGAATGTGATTGGATTATTGAGCATCATGTTAGTTTGTATGATATTCGCAGTTTCTTTATCGGGTCTCGCGAGTTCGTACACACTAAAATCGACAGATGGGGATACCGATGATCCCTGGCCGAGTTTCTGCGGTGACAGCAGGAATTCTGGATTGAGTCCATACAGTGCGGAGGATAATACAGGTGACGTATTGTGGGAAAATGATTTCGGTGGTACGGAAGGTGGTGCCGCCGTTGGTTCCGACGGGACTATCTACGTTGGCGATGATTGGGGTGATCTGTACGCCTACAATCCGGACGGCAGCAAGAAGTGGAAGACCCACATCTCAAGCTCTGATGTAAAATCTACCCCCGCTATTGATGCAGATGGTAATATTTACGTCACTACAACCGACAATAACATCTATGCTATCAGTTCGGATGGAAACCAGAAATGGAAGTTCAGCACCAACGACCTGATACGGTCATCACCCGTTGTTGCTGACGGAACCATCTATTTCGGATCTTACGATCATAAACTGTACGCATTGAACACCGACGGGTCCAAGAAATGGTCCTACTCCTCTGACGGAGATGTCTGTGCATCACCGGCAGTTTCGAACGATGGTACTGTTTACTTCGGCACTCTCTCCGGCACATTCTATGCTTTGAATTCAGATGGTTCTGAGAAATGGACTTTTTCAGATCCTGATAAGATGAGTGGAGGACCGGCCGTTGACTCAAGCGGCAACATCTATTTCGGCGACTGGTCCGGTGTACTGTATGCTTTAAAATCGAACGGTACAAAAAAATGGTCTTTTTCAACCGGCGATAGAGAGATAGCAAGTTCACCTGCGATCGGACCGAACGGCAACATCTATATTG
>PWFU01000072.1 GCA_003554185.1 Candidatus Dojkabacteria bacterium | reverse complement strand
TCCCGTTTATTTTCTTTCTTTTCCTCTGTCTTACAGGGATAAGAGGACTTGAATTCATGTTCTCTCGTATGAGAACATGAATTTGTTCAGAGTCATACCCTTTATCCAGGACATAGTATTCCGAATGACGAAGTCTATGACATTGCTTCAGTAATGTCGTTGCGTGTTTTGTATCGTGTACAGGTTTACTTGAGATCTTAAATCCAGTAACAATAAATTTTTCAACATCAATTACTATACTTGTTTTTCGGTATGATCTCCTTTTCTTTCCAGTCCTCATTGAATAATAGTAACTACAATGTCCACCCGTAAATCCACTGAATCAATAGCAGTAAGATATATTCTTTCACCATGATAATAAAAGAGTTTAACAGTTTGTTTCAACATACTGTTAAAAAATAGTGTTGGTATTCTACTCATGAATTTTTGTAATGTTGTGAAATGTGGTACCTGTTTTATTCCAATTTTATTCTGTACCTTATCCATTAATTCAATAAGTTCTACGAAGTTTCTATAGTCCTCGTTTAAGTATTCTTTTAGTAAAACCAGTGTCATTAACTGGTGCTGAGTATATTTTCTCTTAGAATACTTACTGCTATACAATGGAAGATGGAATCTTCCAGAGACAGCAATGGCTGTATCAATAAAGTTTAAGTATTTTCCTGACAAAAACATTCATCCCCTGTTGCTTTTGTTTGTTTACCAAAAAAACACAGGGGACTCATACTTTTTATAACATTAGGTTGAAGTGGTACTAGAAAATAGGATTTCTACAGAGCCATTTTTTTTATTATTTTAAATATTCAACAGTTTTTTCTAAATCAATTAAAAAATTTTCAACATCATTTTCAGTTATATGAGGCATTAAAATTATCCTTAGACATTTTGGGTTCCTTGTTATAGAAACATACCAACCATATTTTTCTCTTAAGTAGTTTCTTACCTCTTCAGGTTTATTTACTTGAAGTACAACAACATTCATTACAGGATCAATTAGTGGATATATTTGTATTTTATGAGCTCCAGATATCAATTTTTTTGTCAAATACATACAATATTCAACGTATTTTGAATAGCCTTCTTGACCTAAATACTTTAACACAGCAAATGTTGCTGCAACTGTAGCGCCAGTTCGAGTTCCAGTTAGAGAATATTGTGATTTTGAAGTTAAGTAAGGAGTAGAAGTTTCTAAGTTATCTAAAAACATCTTATTTCTAAAGAGTATTACACCTGAAGGAATTGTTGAAAAACCCATTTTGTGAGGATCCAATGATATCGATGTTACTCCTGGAGCTAGAAAATCAAAAATATATTTTTTGTCTAGAAAAGGTATCACAAATCCACCAAATGCAGCATCAATATGAAGAAATAATTTGTTTTTTATAGCTATTTCAGACAAACTTTCAATTGGATCTATTTGCCCGAATTCAGTAGTACCAGCTATCCCTACCAAGGCTATAGTATTATGATCTATTAGTTTATTAACAGATTTTAAATCAACTTTAAATGAATTATCTAATGATGCTTTTTTAATTTCAATATCTAGTAGATTACTTATTTTATCAAATGAAAAATGAGCTGACTCTGGAACTATTATATTTGGATTTGTAGAATCAGATATATTTCTTATTGATCTAAGCGCTTGTATATTAGATTCAGTACCACCAGTTGTTATGTAACCATAAGCATTTTTATTGTTTAACAATTGGGAGAGAGAAGTTATTACAGTATTCTCCATTGAAGAAGTACCTGGGAATAATCCTGAATCTCCAATATTTGATTCTATGAACATTAAATGAGCTTTAATAGCAATAGGATGGGGTTTTGTGCACATTGTACTTAAAACTTTATTAAATCCAATATCACTTTTTTTTTTTTGTTTTAATAACTTAATTATATTAGATTCTTCAAGTCCTTTGTGTTTCATACGTGTAGCATTTAGTCAATGGTTTAAAAAATTATGCTTCAAAGACACCAACCCCATGTTTTCCACTGGAACAAAAAAAAGATAAAATTAAATAAAATTGGAGATAGTTTTATATATAAAAAGATTTATACTTACACTGCTATATTTTTTATTAATTTTAAATATCTAATGATATTTATTTTTTAGATTTTCCAATAGAAATTATGGGGTCTCTCTGGTATATATATTCTCCACTTGAAATAAAGGGGTTTACCATATATCCTTTTCCTCCAGTGGAAATAAAGGGGTGTTAACCGAACATTTAATTACAAATACTTCCAATCAATGGATTAAATCTAAATTATATTCATAGAATTTGTACTAAAAATTATCACTTTTACTATTATAAATATAGGGCTGGTTAAAATGAATAACAAATCACTCGATGGCTTATTTAAAAAATTACTTAACGAAGATTCAATCTTTAAGAATAAAGAAGTATTAAGACCATCTTATACTCCTGATTCTCTGCTTCATCGTGATGATCAGATTAATAATCTAGCTACAATTTTAGTTTCTGCTTTAAGGGGACATACTCCTTCAAACATTTTGATTTATGGTAAAACTGGTACAGGTAAAACAGCAAGTACTCGCCATGTAGGAATTGAACTTGAAAGAATGAGTGAAAGTCTAAATTGTTTTTGTTCTGTTTTATATATAAATTGTGAGGTCATTGACACACAATATCGTCTACTTGCTAATTTGGCAAGGCATTTTGGTGAAGATATACCGATGACAGGATGGCCTACAGATCAAGTATTTACTAAATTTAAGGAAGCTATAGACTCTAAGGATCAAGTTGTTATTATTGTTTTAGATGAGATTGATAAACTTGTCAAGAAAGGTGATGATGTTCTTTACAACTTATCTCGCATTAATATTGAATTAAAAAAAGCTAAAGTAAGTATGATAGGCGTATCTAATGACCTTAAATTCACAGAATTTTTAGATCCAAGGGTTAAAAGCTCATTAGGTGAGGAAGAAATTATATTTCCACCTTATGACGCTGAACAGATAAGTGATATTTTAATTGAAAGAGCTGAGATAGCATATAAAGAAGGAGTTCTTAACTCAATGGTTATACCACTTTGTTCAGCTTTTGCGGCCCAAGAACATGGTGATGCTAGAAGAGCTCTTGATTTGTTAAGAGTTGCTGGAGAACTTGCTGAAAGAGATAATAAGCAAATTGTTGAAGAAGAACATGTAAGAAAAGCTCAAGAAAGAATTGAAATCGATAGAGTAGTTGAAGTTGTAAGAACTTTACCAACTCAATCCAAACTAGTCTTGTACAGTATTGTTCTTTTAAGAAATAATGGTTATCAAAATGTGACTACAGGTGAAGTTTATAATGTTTACAAGCAATTGTGCTATAATATTGATTTAGATATTTTAACACAAAGAAGAGTAACTGACTTAATGTCAGAACTAGATATGCTTGGTATTTTGAATGCTTTGGTTGTTAGCAAAGGAAGGTATGGTAGGACAAAAGAAATATCTTTGAGTGTACCAATTGAAAGTACAATTAATGTTTTACTTGATGATTATAGGTTAAAAGGTTTGGCGGGGTTCAAACCAACGATTACATCTCAAATGAGATTATAAATTAAAATAATGGATTTTTATTGTATTAAACTTCAATTAAATAAAAGTCTAATGTGGCCAATATATGGAATACGATATTTAGCTACACCTATAATCCATTCTTCCTTTATAGGCTCATTATAACTAATACTTCCTTGTTGATCTAGGTGTCTATTTGTTATTGGGTTATCGCCTTTTGTTATATATCCATTATGTGGCGCTTCTGGACCATTTTCCCACATTGGTTCACCTTTTTCAACATGATACATTGCACGGTGTATTATTGGTGTTTTCTCTTCCTTTCCAAAAGGTTTATACAAAATAATATGCCCATATTCATTAAAAGATTGATATTTTTCGTCGTATTTTGTTTCAATTTCAACTCTATCTATACTTTGTATAAAAACAATATCTCCTACATTTAAGTTTGGTTCCATGCTTCCTGATTCAACTGCTACCATGGGTGTCCACATGCCAAATATGATTTGAGATAAAATTAAGAATAATCCAATTAACAATATAATTGAAATTAAATCTCTACTCAAAGAAATCCAAAAATTTTCGCTGTTTAAATAATCTTTTAATAATTTTTTTATAGACATGAAATGCAAACTATAATAGACTTATTTCTTATATATATATATTCTTTAAATATAAATGATTCAATTTTATTATGAACCAAAAACTTAAATCTTATTTTACTTAATTAGAATCAATGTATGAGTATTTTTAAAAAGGATACAATTCAACTTATATTTTTATGATTTTAAAGTTGAAAGATATCTGTACTAAACGTTGTTTGTTTTAGTATACAAATCGTTTGAATAATAAATGGATAAATAATGTTTTACTAACTATTTCTTTGGTTTTAAAATGAAAATAAAACTTTTGACAGAAATAATAGAAGCTGGTTACCAGATTACTCCAGAAGCGCTTGATTTAATTGCTTCTCATGAACAACCTGAGAAACTTACCAAGCACATATTATCAAAAATAGATAAATCCGTTCTAGTTATTGATGTGGAGCATTTGAACCTGAAAGAATGTGAACATATATGTAATAAAGATAGTGACCTTCTTTCTGATAAGTTACAAATTGAAACTAAATATATAGAATTTAAAAAATCCCCTACTCGTGATATGAAATTACCTCTAGAAAATAATGGTCATACTAATTCAGTTGAAGTTCTTTTTGATATTAGTGATAAATCTACGTGTATTGGAGAATATATGGAATTTGTTCAGTATTTTAGAGATAGATATAATAAATTAAGTGATATTATAAGGGGAAGGGTGAATTCGAGACCAATTGAAAGTTTACTAAAATACAAATCGGGGTCTTTAAGGAATTCACAATATGAAGAAATATCTCTAATTGGTATGGTTTCATCTATAAGAACAACTTCAAATGGACATAAATTAGTGGAAATTGAAGATACTACAGGCACTTTTTTATTTTTAGTTAGTAATAAGGACAAAGAGTTATTTGCCTTATCTTGCAAGCTAATATTAGATGAAGTAATAGCTGTTACTGGTGTCTTGACTAATGATGGTAATTTGCTTATAGCTAATAAATTAATGTTTCCTGACTTGCCAAATGTTAGCTGTTCAAATAATTGGACTACTGGGAAAGCAGTCTTTATTTCAGATGTACATGTTGGGAGTTCTACGTTTCTTGAGCACCAATGGGAAAAATTCTTATCCTTTTTAAGAGGTGAATCAAATGATCCAAAATTACGACAGATATCAAATAGCATAAGATATGTGTTAGTAGCTGGGGATGTAGTAGATGGTATTGGCATTTATCCAGGACAAGAAAATGAACTTTCAATAAAAGATGTTTATGAGCAGTATAAAAAAGCAGGAGAATATTTTAGCCAAATTCCTGAACATATTCAAATAATAATTAGCCCAGGTAATCATGATGCAGTTAGACAGGCAGAACCCCAACCAAAGTTACCAGAAAAAATAAGACAATATTTTCCAGAAAATATATTGTTTGTTGGTAATCCTGCATACTTAAGTCTTGAGGGTGTAAAAGTACTTATGTATCATGGACGTTCTATTGATGACTTAGTGGCATCGATTCCAGGGGTTTCATATCAAGAACCTACAAAAGCAATGGTTGAAATGATGAGACGGAGACATATATCTCCGATATATGGCAGTCGCGTTTCAATAGCTCCTGAAAAAAATGACCACTTTGTAATTGATCATGTTCCTGACATAGTGCATTGTGGCCATGTACATACAATAGGTGCAGAAGTATACCGAAATGTACTATTAATAAATTCGGGAACATGGCAGGATCAAACTGAGTTTCAAAAGAGAGTTAATCTTGTACCAGATCCCGCTAAAGTTCCAATTGTGGACCTATCTAGTTTTAAAACCAGTATATTAAACTTTAATTAAATTAACATAATTCAAATTTAAGCAGTTGAATCTTAATGGAAAAAACAGATAAATCTTCAGACTTAGACTTTAATTTACTTTTGAAAAAACAAGGATACTTACTTGCTGGAACTCATTCAGCTGTAAAGACATGTCTTTGGGTAGGCCGTAGTATTAAAGGTGAAGGGGATTGCTATAAATCTAAATTTTATGGAATACAATCGCATCAATGCATGCAAATGAGTCCGACTCTCATTTGTAATCAAAAGTGTCTTCATTGCTGGAGACCAACTGAAACCAAAATTGAATATCCTAAAAAATGGGATTCTCCATTAGATATAGTTGAAAAATCCATAGCTTCACATCGCAAACTTATATCAGGTTATGGGGGATCGGGTAAGAGAAATTTGTGGGTAGAAGCTAATACTCCAAAACACGTGGCTATATCATTAGCCGGTGAACCAACTATTTATCCATATTTACCTCAATTGGTAGAAGAGTTTAAACAAAGAAAAATAACTACTTTTGTAGTCACAAATGGAACAAACCCAGATATGATAGATGAGTTAAACCCAACTCAATTGTATATGAGTTTGGATGCTCCTGATGTGAGTACTTATCATAAAGTTTGTTCCCCTTGTTCAAATGGATTTTGGGATAAAATAAATGAATCTCTTGCTAAGATGAAAAAAAAGAAAGGTAGAAAAGCTATAAGATTAACATTAATTAAAAATTTGAATATATTTAATCCTTCTTTATATGCTAAATTGATTTCCCAAGCAGATCCTGATTACGTTGAGGTAAAGGCATATATGCATCTTGGTTTTTCTAGAAAGAGGCTTCCTAGAGAATCTATGCCTAGTAATGAAGAAATCCTTAATTTTTCAAAAGAATTAGCCAATCAGTTAGATTATATTGTTATAGATAACGTTGAAACAAGTAGGGTTGTACTACTAGCAAAAAATGGAAATACTCAAATAAATAATTTTTTTATTTAAAGAGTTATTTTTGAACATTATATGTAACATTTGACGCTACTATTATAAACTAGAAACTAATATGTATAGATAAAATTTAAGTTTAGAGTCCTAAAGAAATTGTACTGTGAATCTATGAAGTGTTTTTATATGAAGATTTTTGCTATGGAGTACTATTAAAATGTCAGAACAATCTGCACAGAAGAAGTATGAGTTCAAAAGAAAATTAGAGCAACTAAAGTCAAAAAAAGGTAGAGGCACTGAATTAGTTTCTTTATATATTCCTCCTGATAAACAAATTTCAGATGTAGTTTCACAACTTAAAGTAGAGCATGGACAAGCTTCAAATATTAAATCAAAAGTGACAAAGACTAATGTTCAAGGTGCATTAGATTCTCTCCTATCAAGGTTGAAATATTTGGAAGAAGTTCCAGAAAATGGTATTGTATATTTTACTGGAGCTGTTGATATTGGAGCCAATAAGACCAATATGGAAACTACTATAATAGAACCACCTCAACAAATTATCACATATAGGTATCATTGTGATTCAAGATTTTTCTTAGAACCGCTCGAAGCTATGCTGAAAGAGACTAAAACATATGGTCTTTTAGTTCTTGATAGGAGAGAAGCAACTATTGGATTATTAGTAGGAAAAAGAATAGAACCTTATAGACATTTAACTTCAACAGTTCCTGGTAAGCAAAGAAAAGGGGGTCAAAGTGCTCAACGATTCCAGCAGTTAAGATTAATTGCTATAAATGATTTTTATAAGAAAATAGGCGAAGCTGCAAGCGAAATCTTTATGTCGGTGGAGTTAAGTGATCTGGCTGGAATTCTTATAGGAGGTCCCTCTCCTACAAAAGAAGAGTTTGATTCAGGCGAATACCTCCACCATGAGTTAGAAAAGAAAAAAGCAGGCCTTTTTGATGTTGCTTACACAGATGAGTCAGGATTATCAGAACTTGTAAATGCGGCTAGTGAACGTCTTTACGACATTGACTTAATGGAAGAAAAAAGAGCAATGGAAAAATTTTTTGGAGAACTCGTATCTGAATCAGAAAAAGCAGCATATGGAGAAGAAAACGTCAGGAAAAATCTTGAGATAGGCTCAGTTAAAACTTTACTAATTTCTGAAGATTTAAGAGCCGAACGAATTGTAGTCAATTGCAGTTCCTGTAGCTACCAAAATAAGTACACATTACAACTTCGTGCGGGTGAGCTCACATCACAAGAATCAGATGCCAGTAATAATTGTCCAAACTGCGGATCACCTATTGAAATTAGAGAAAAAGTCGACATTGTTGAAGAACTTTCTAACTTAGCTGATCAAATGGGCACAGAAGTAAAATTCATTTCCACTGAGTTTGAGGAAGGATCTCAACTTATGAATGCATTTGGTGGCCTAGCTGCCATCTTGAGATTTAGTACCGGTATTTAAATTTATTAAAACCAGGTGATTTTTTGTTTTTAACATTTAGAGAACAAGTAAAGTCTATAATTGATACAGCACTGAGATCTTATGAAATTAATATCGATGAATATGATTTCATCCCATCTCAACATGCTGATATTTCTTCAAATTTATCGTTCAAGTTATCCTCTATTCTAAAAAAGAATCCCAATGAAATAGCATCAAGTATTGTTGATAGGTGTACCATTCCTAATGATTCTTATGTTGAAAAGATTGAATGTGAAGGTCCCTATATCAACGCATTTGTAGGTACAAAATATTTAAATGACACAATATCTAGTATAAAAGATAATAGCAATTCTTTTGGTGGAGGTTTTTTTAACGGTAGAATAGTTTTAGAACATACTTCAGCAAATCCGAATGGTCCTCTCCATGTTGGTCATATTAGAAATTCAATTATAGGTGATACTTTAAAAAGAATATTGGTACATGCTGGATATGATGTTACAACTCACTATTATGTGAATGATATGGGTAGACAAATTGCTATTGTTTCATGGGGTTTGTCAAGATTTGAGCTAGATCATTCTAAAAAATCAGACCATGCAATTGCAGATATTTATATAAAGGCTAATTCAGAAATTGAAGCTGATTTAGAAAAAAGAAAAGAAATAGATGAATTGATGCAATCTGTTGAAAAAGGAGATATCAGAACAATTAATGAATTTGATACTGCGGTTGATCATGCAATAAAAGGTATAACAGAAACTTTGTCATTAATGAATATTTGGCATGATGAATATGTTAAAGAGGCTTTATTTGTCAGATCAGGAAGCGTAAATGATATTGTTAGTAAAATAAAGGATTGTGGTAAGACCTTCACTGAAAATGGAGCTTTAATTCTCAATCTTGAAGAATTTGGTTTTGATAAAAACTTAGTTATACAACGTTCAGATGGCACTTCACTTTATACAACTAGGGATTTAGCATATCATTCATGGAAAGGAAAAGATTCTGATAGGATGATTGATGTACTAGGTGCTGACCATAAGCTTATTTCTTCTCAATTACAAAGAACTTTAAAATTAATTAAAGAACCTGAACCAGAGATTATTATTTTTGAGTTTGTTTCTTTACCAGAAGGCTCTATGAGTACTAGAAAAGGAAAATTCATAACAGCTGATGATTTAATAGAAAAGGTTCAAGAGCAAGCCTACAAAGAAGTTGAAAAAAGAAGACCTAATATGTCAAAAGAGTTCAAAAACAATGTTTCCAGGATGGTAAGTATTGCTGCAATAAGATATGATATTGTAAAAGTATCACCAGAAAAATCTACAGTTTTTGATTGGAAATCATCTTTAGACTTTGAAAAACAAGGTGGTCCATATGTACAATATTCTTATGCCCGTGCATGTAACATACTTAAAAAAGCTAGAAATGAGGGTTTTTTGATACATAGTGGAAACTTAGACCCTTCACTGATAGTTGAAGACTCTGAAATAGAACTCATAAAGAAAATGTCTATGCTTGATTACTATATAGAAAAGTCTTCGATCGAACTAAAGCCTAATATTATAGCAATATATGCAAGAGAAATAGCTGATGCATTTAATCAGTTTTATAGATTTGTACCTGTTATTGCAGAAGAAAATGAACAAATTAGAATCAATAGACTTATGTTAGTTGATTCTGCGAAAACCGTTTTGTTTATATCCTTAGAAATGTTGGGAATAGAAGCACCTGAATCTATGTAAATATATTGATATGATATATGCTCCTATTACAAACTAAAATACTTTTAGTAAAAAAGCTAATAGGTATTCTCACTAATTTCAAGAGTAATCTCTAGCACCCCATTTTTGAAGGTTTCAGATAAGCTGTCAGGATTTATTTTTCTAGGTAACTCTATTTCTTTTCTATAATTGGAATGTTCTTCAAATGAAACTAATTCAATTCTATCCTCATTAAGAGAATAATCTAAATTAAGTTCTTCTGTTCCAATATCTATCAGTACATATAGATTATTATCATCTTCGATTATGTCAACATAAGGCTCTTTTTGACCTATCCAAATCTGCTGACTTCCTTGAATTTTAGTTAAATCAGGTAATGCTCCTTTAAACCCGAGTATTTCTGGCTTTTTCCCTGGAGTTTGTATAATTGTAAATCCATATACTAAAGGTTTATCTGGTGGTCCATTTGAATTATCTTCAAAGATAGTGGAAATGTAGTTAATTAATTGTTCAATATTTTCAATATGTTCTCCACCAAAATTATTGCCATTTTCGTCAAAAGGTCTGCGTCTTTTATCTACCATAATACCAGTTCCTTAGAATTTTAATTTAATCAATTTTGATGAAATTTCTCTAAACTGATTGTTTTACTATATACGAACTAATTATATTTAAAACACACGTCACTTTTATTATGCTTCTATACCACTCCAACCTTGTTGGCTCTTACTGTTATATTTATAGTTCATTTCTTAAACCTTTTTTGCTTAAAATAAGTAAAAAAGGAATGAATTTCTTCTAAACAATTGAATTTTTTACCAAATAAGACCCCTTTATAGTTTTTTTATGCCAGGCTTAGCTAACTATTTACAAAAAATATTTCTACTTCCTATTGAAAAGGTTTTAAAGTAACAAAGTTACTCTATTTAAACTCTGATTTTGGTGTAAAGTTACTCCTATCTAGATGACTTTCAACTTGATGAAAGCCAATTGAATTATAGTTCAAAGTTTTGTGTATGGTGTCTTCAGCTAAATTTTTTAGTTCTTCAGGCTTTATACCTGTTACTGCTACTAAAATCTTTAAATTTTGGCTTTTATCCTCATTACTTTCAAATATTGAAATTTCTGGTTCTTCTTCAAATGATGTAAGGCTCACCTTTATAATGCTACCAGGTAGACTAATAACTGCTTTTATATGACCAATGAAGTATGGGCTAACACTAACTACTTTCTCTTTAACTGAAATAAGAATTTCACCTAATAGCTCTTTGCAGTCACTTTCATTCATAGAAAAATCATCTAGAGCTAAATTCACAGAAAAAGTAGATATCTTCGACATTTCAATAGAATTAAGAGATTCAAGTTCTTTTCTTTGATCACTTTCTTCAAATATATTGTTAAACACAAGCTTGAACTTATCATCATTCTTTCTAGCTGTAAAAGGAATTATTTTGGCAGTGCTATTAATATCAGCAATTCTTTCAATGGTTTCTTGTATTTTATCTATAGGTGTAACGTCAATCTTATTAATTCCAATTACTTCTGACTCTTCTAACTGAGTAACAACAAACTTTGGAATTTGGCTAAATTCAGTGCTAAATCTGTTTCCATCCACAAGACAAATAATAGGAGCAAAGCTGAAATTTGTGGAACAATCCATTGATGATATATCTTCTTTTATTTGGCCAGGAAAAGCAATTCCTGTAGGTTCAATAAGTACGATGTCAGGAGAAAAATCCTCTATAAGTGAATTTAATGTAATTTCTAGATCGATTTTTAGAGAACAGCAAATGCAACCGCTAGTGAGCTCTTTAGTTTGAATACCTGAACCTGAGATTGTATCACCATCAAGCCCAATTTCACCAATTTCGTTTACTAAAATAGCAATCTTATGGTTATTTTCACTTAAATATCTTCCAAGTTCAATAATGGATGTTGTTTTTCCACTTCCTAGAAATCCTCCAATAATTGCTATCTTCATTTTAATCACCAAGTGTTATTGTATCTTTATCTGGATGTAATAATTGTAAATGTTTTTGTTTTGTATAGAAAATTAAGCACTCTATTTCGCTTAAACTATAATAGCTTACCTTTTAGCTTTAAAAGTAAATTGCACTTTTTGCTACATTGGATTGGTTTAAGAATTAATTAATCTAATATAATGTCTAGTTTTTATTTAGATTCAGATTTTTTAGTAAAATTATTTATGATATTTATTTATTTTTACACTATCTATATAAATGACATATACCAAAATACTATACATGAGCAATGTAATTTATGATGATGTTGGAAGTTTTCCTATTCCAAAAGACACCGAAAAAGAATGGGTTGATTATGCACTCAATGAAGATCAAAAGAATGAGAATCTCATTGTACTTTTAAATAATATTTTTCAGCAAAAAATAGAATCAGGTGTTCATGTTCCAACTTATCCCCAATTAAGAGATATGAATGAACAGTTTCTATCTATCATTAGAAACCCTGAAAACTATGAAGAACCTTTTAATGTTAAAGAAGAAGAAGCAATAATACCTGAGATTGATATTATTGGGAAAACATGTAGTGAATATAAAAAAACTACGGGTGAAGAGTTAGGGATTCGCGTGTGTATTACTGGCCCTGTAGAACTATATCTGCATGAATTTGGTAGTACTGCTTATGAGGATGTTCTCAAACAGCTAGCTAAAAGTACTAATTCATTTATTAAAAATTCATTTAAAAAAGCAAAAGACTTTAAAATAAGTACGATTTCTATTGATGAACCAAGTATAGGAATTAACCCCCAAATAATGTTTGAAGATGAACATATAATCGAATCACTTTCAATAGCCGGGGACTATGCTAGGAAAAATGATGCTGATGTAGAGATTCATTTACATTCTCCTTTGCATTATGAATTGGCATGTCAATCTGAATCAATAAATATTATAGGGGTAGAATCAGCAGCGAACCCTTCTTACTTAGAGCTTATTGATAAATCTATTTTAGAGTCATGGGATTCATATTTGAGAGTAGGTATTGCTAGAACAGATATTTCAAATTTAGGTGCCTATTTAAATGAAATGCATAATATAAATGTCTGGAAAAACCCCATCCTTTTAAATGAAATTGTTACTGATATAGAAACTCCTAAAATTATATCTAAGAGGCTTAAAAGGGCTAAATTATTATTTGGTGATAGAGTTAAATATGCTGGACCAGACTGTGGTCTTGGCTCATGGCCATCTCAAGAAATGGCTAGAAATCTATTGTATAATGTATCTAGAGGTATAATTGATTTTGAAGACATATGATTGATTTTGGCGAATTATCTTATATACCTGATAGCAGAAGCTTTATGAGTATTAACCAAATACTTTATAAGAGTAATTAGATTTTAGAAATGTTTAATTCACTTAGAATATTAATTAATATTTACATTTAAAAAGAGGAAAGAATATGCGGATAGCAACCGGTATTGATGGATTTGATGAACTAATTGAAGGTGGTTTTTTAGATGAACGTGTATACTTGGTGAGTGGACCGCCAGGTTGTGGGAAAACTACTTTTGGAATGCAATTCTTGCTTCAAGGTGCAAAAACGGATGATGTTGGACTTTACGTTACTTTACTAGAAAGCCCTCAAAATATTATTGATGATATTTCTAACTACTCATTGAATCTTCAATCTTACATCAAGTCAAGGAAAGTTCTTTTCGCAGATCTTGGGCCTAGATTAGAATATAGTAGTGTAAATAACTTCAATGAAATAATTACTCCTGAATATGAAATAGGAACTGCTTCTATTGAAAATGAAGCCCCCTCGCCTGCTCTGGTTTACAAAGAGATTGCAAATTATGTAAATGAATATAATGTAAAAAGGCTTGTAATTGATTCATTATCAGCAATTAGATTCACTGCAAAAGATATATCTCTTGAAGAAAAAGAGATGAGTAGATTTGTTCGCCATTTAAAAAAACTTGGGTGCACAACTGTTCTAATATCAGAGATGACAGATCCACAATCATATACTACTGAGCAATTTGCTTCCCATGGAGTCATTTTTTTACATAACTTTCTATATGGTAAAAGTATGGTTCGTGCTCTTCAGGTAATAAAAATGAGAGGCACTAAACATGATTGTGATATGAGAACCGTGGAATTTAATAAATCAGGCTTGAAAGTTTCTAATAAATTAGAATGAATTGGTGATAAAATTATGGTTCGTTTATTTCGGAAAAAAACATCTCAACATTTATGTTCTAAAAAAGAGCTTGAAGATTTAAAAAAAAATGCTTATTCTTTGGGTTTTGAAGTTGGGTACCATAAACATTCTGAGATTGGCTGGGTAAAAGCTGATTTAAATCAATTATATAAACATGTTCATACTAACAGCCACGAAAAAATTATAAGAAATAATTATAATAATGGAAAGCAACAAGGCCTTGTTTCAAGAGAAAGAGATTTAGCAAAAGGTTTATTCAATACTTCGTCAAAAGTCACAAATAAAAGCACCAATGAACAAATTAATGTATCTAATCAATTTGAAAGTCTAGAAGATAATAATATCACTAATTCTTTTGGCCTTGGCTATTGTATAACCAATAAACCTTACATGCTAAATTTACCTAAAAGAACTTCTCTTGCAAAGATAATTCAGAAACCATCGCAAATTGATGGCTTTAAACTCCTAAATTTAACTTCGAGAAAAAAATAAAGAAATTAAACAACTTGTCCCACTCCTACAATCCGTTGTTTTTCATCAAGGTTGGATAGTATAAACATGTCACTTTTTGTAAAAGCGATTTCTTTTTCAGCAGTGATATCTAAAATACACTCACTCCCAGGGCTTAAGCTATTTTGTTCTGAACCGTTTACTTTAATTCCTTTAACTCTAACTGGCGATGTTTGAAGCTTGTTAAACACATGTAAAACATCACCTATACATACACTTTTTGTGAACTTAGATGTATAAAAGTTTAAACTAAATTCTGAAGAAACATTTTCTTTTTTTGATAAAATAAAGCCTCTCTCAATCTCTTTTGCCTGAATATTTTTTAGTGCAAGACCCACTCTATTTCCAGTACTAGCTTCTTGCTCGTTAACATCATGCACTTGAATTGATCTCAATTCAACATTTTTGTTAATAGGGTATACATTTAATTTATCTTTCAACTTAATTTGTCCTTGTTTTACAATTCCAAGTGCAACACAACCTATTCCTGTAACATTAAAACATTGATCAATTATGACTCTTGGCTCTTTTTCATCTAATTTTCTATTTTCAATTTCTACTTTTTTGTTCAAGCTTGAAATCAAATCACGTAATTCGTTCATTCCTTCATGTGTTTCACTTGAAACATTGATAAATTCCCAATTATTTAGTGATGTGTCTTTTATAATTTGTTTTATTTTATTTTTTAACTGCTCTTGTGCATAATCATAGCTTGTATCTGCTTTAGTTAAAACGAAAATTCCACGGTCATGTTTTAGCAAGTCTAAGAGAACTATACATTCGCCTGTAAAAGAGTCAGGTCCTTCTGGGGGAATGCATATTAAAATTATGTCAGATAGCTCAATAGCTACAATAAGAGGTTTTATTGATTTTGGATAACCAACTGGATCTATTGTTGTGATGACATCGTTGTTTTTTTTTGATTCATATGTTACAATATCAGATGAGTTAGTTTTTTTTCCAAGATTTGTTGCAATTGTAGATTTACCCGAGTTCTGATTTCCTATAATAGCTATTTTTGCCATGGTTTTAATAACTCCATCTAATTCTAAAATTCTTACTCTTTATTTTAAAAGTATCACCAATAATCCCCTAACCATATTGATTCGGTTTTATCATTGGTGCTCTTGTTAAGCTTTTTCATTTTAACTATGTAACCATCTTCTTCTGGAATGGGCTCTTCAAAAAGAACTTCTATACCTGATCTATTCAGATGTTGTTTGAAGAGATCTAAAACTTCTAATCTTGTTACTTTAATTTGTGCATCCTCTGTAACCTTTTTATTTTTGCCAACTGAATTTATTGTATTGACCATTGGGTAAAGAATGCTAGATCCAACCCTATAGCATCTATCTTTTAGTTTTTGATTATTTTCATTCCATTCTGCAGCTTGGAAACCCTCTCTAATGACTCTTGAAAACAAATAGTCTCTTCCAATATCATTATAGAATTTAAAACCAAACTCTAAATCTTTACAATTACTATTTGAAGTAGTGTATTTCATTGGTTGCAATATCATCTCAGGATCTTTAACAACTACTCCTTCTCTTTCTTCACTACCAATTTCATTGATAATTTTAGTAATTTCTTTATGGGCATCTTTAGGCTTAAAGGAGCCAAATAAATTGACTTGTTTTATTTTATATGCCTCTAAGGTTTCTCTTCTTTTTTTTACAGGATAAGGCTCACCAGAATTTTTTTCTCGAATATCGAAAACAAAAAAATCAAGTGAATTTACATCATAGCAAGTTTTAGCAACATATGGGTTATCAGGTCCTACCATCTCAGCGCATAAGATTAAATTTGGGTAATCTTCAAAGAAAGTGGGATCGATAAGCTCATTTACTTTTTCTGTTGTATAGGGGCATACAAGTCCTCCACGTGTGAAAGCTATAATATCACCATTTATTTGAGCTGCTCGGACATTATAACCATTCATTTTTTCTTCAACAGCAACTTCATCAACCGAAGAGAAATTCTTTTTTAGAGCTGGTTCTAGTAGTAAGCACCTTCTTATTTTCGGAAAACCTCTGATAATTTCTAAATTAGCGTCTGAATAGTTGAGAACACTGCCCTCCTCAATATGTGAAACCTTTTTAGTGAACCTGATTAAATTAGTATATTGGCCCCAATTGTTTCTTAAAATATTTCTTTCAATAAGCTTTCTTACTTTAGCTTTTGATAAATTAAGGAAGATGGCAGTTTCATTTATGTCAACCAAACTGCTTTCTTCATCCACTTCACCATTCATATATAAAAAAATCCTTTAGGCTAAAATCAGCTGATATTATTGTACTAAGGTGTTCACAATGTTTCTACGAGTGATGAATCCAACAAACTCATCCTCAAGATTTAATACAGGTAAACCTCCAATATTCTCTTCAATCATTGTATTTACAACGTCTTGTAATTTGGTATTTGTATAAACGGTTTTAACTCCTAATGACATGATATCTTCTACAATCAAATTTTTTATTCTAGAGTCTTGCTGATTACCAGCTACTAGGTCTCTGAATGCTTTCATAGCTTTTGCGATATCCCTTTCTGTAACTATCCCGACAAGTTCACCGTTTTCTACAACTGGTAGTCTTCCAATATTATGATCTAATATCAATCTTCTTATATGGACGACTCTATCGCTGGGTGCTGCAAGTATTGGTTTAGGCTCCATGACCTCTCCTGCGTATCCATTGAAATAACAACTCTTTAATAATTCAGTAGGAGTTATCCATCCAAGAAGCTCATCTTTGTCTGCAACTATTATAATTTCATTTTTTTTGGTCATTAAAGTTACAGCATCATCTAATTCTGTTTCAGGAAATACCTTTACAAAATTATCACTAACTGCTGTTGCTACATGCAGGGAAGATGCAGGCATGCTAGATTTTTTACGCGTTCCTAATTCTTTAGTTAAGTTCCTCATTGTTAAAATGCCAATGATTTCATCATTATGAGTTACAAGTAAGCGACGCACTTTCTTTTTTTCCATCACTTCAAGTGCGCTGGATATAGTATCTGCTTTATCAATAGTTGGTGGCTCCACCACAATATCTTTAACTTGCATAAATTTCACTCCATATTAATTATTTCATCTAAATCTAACTCAAAGGCTATTTGAAGCCTTTAATTAAGTAAAACTTTGATAATATCACTTCTACTCAATATCCCTATTACTTCCTTATTATCTTCTACAGGTAATCCTGTAACATCGTTTTTGAGCATTATACTGGCAGCATCAACAACCTTTGCTTCGAGATTTATTGTGTTTAGCGGCTCTGTCATAATATCTTCTGCAACTAAAGGTACTTCTTTCACATAACGATATATCTTATCACCACCAGCTACAGGCCTTCTCCCCATTTTAATATTTTTTGTAGAAAGTTTTCCTTCATTATCTGTCATTGAATTAAAGGCTAGGTTACTTGTAGAAATAATTCCTGCGGCATCACCTGTATTGTTCATAACAATAACTCTACTGATGTTGTTTTTTTGCATAACATCTACTATATGGTTAATTGTATGGTGACGATGAACCGTATGTGCTTCCTCTGTCATTACAGTTGAAACTTTGACATTTACGTCTAAGTTAGATACATGACGAACGATATCTGTTCTTGTGACAATCCCAACAACCTTGTTGTTAACTACAGGAAGGTTGTTAATTGAATTATCAAGCATTACTTCTACTGCATGTTTAATGTCAACATCAGGTGAAATTGTAATTGGATTTTCTTGCATAACCATATTTACTGGAATTCTATCAATTGGTCGTCGTCTCCATATTGGTCCAGCTTGTGATAATCTAGTACCCATATCCGATTTACTAATTATTCCAACCATTTCATCATCATCATTTACAACCACGAGGGTACTAATTTTGTGTTTTAACATTAAGTTCCTAGCATGTGAAAGTGGATCTTCTGGAGATATAGTATATACTGGAGAACTCATTATATTTTCAACTTTCATACAAATTCCTCTTGAGCCTTATTTTTATATATCTAAAACTTCAATTTTCAATCAATCATTGCTTTTAGAAAATCTCTTTCGGTAATTATACCACATAGCTTCCCATCATCAAATATGGGCAAAGAACCCACATTTTTGTCAATCATTAGATTTGCAGCATCACCTAAATCCATTTCAGCGCTTGTCCAAACTAAGTCCTTTGAAATTAGTGCACTTATAGGCTCATCGAATGCTTCATTTATGTTTCCTGTTATCAATTTTTCAAATGCATCTCCATTTCCAATAAACTGTACTATATTAGATGCAGTAACTATTCCAAGCAATACACCGTCTCTAACGATAGGGAGCCTTCTAAATCCTCGTTTAACCATGATTCTTGCGGCATCCACTATAGTTGCATCGGGTGATATGGTTGTTACATTAGTACTCATATAATCTCCAACAGTTTTATTGGTAAAAATCCCAGCAATGAATCTAAGAAAATCTTTTTCTGTACAAATGCCTATTAAACGCCTATCTTTATTTACTATAGGTACCCCACCAGTCTTATCATCAAGCATTGTCGTTATAACTTCATCTATGCCTGCGCTAAAATCAGCACAGGCTACATTATGCTGCATGATTTCACGCACTTCGGCATTTATTGCAGCGAGTAGATTTCCTTTGTAATGTTCTTGAACTAGACGATTTCTTTCACCACCTCCTAGAAAATCAATAATATCAGTTGAAGTCACAATACCTTCCAATCTTTTTGTTCCAGCATCTGTAACAGGTACTCTCCTAAATCCCTTTGAAGTCATTGTTTTTATAGAACCCATAATTGTAGTAGTAGGTGGAATTGAAACTACATCGCCTGTTGCAAGAGTTAAAATTTCACCTGGGTGCTTTGCTTCCTTAGCGTCAAAATCAACTGGACCCACATCTAATAAACCATCACTACTAAATAGATGGGGATTTTTCTTTTGAACGTTTTTTGTGTGCGAATTTAGTCTTTCTCTTACTTTCATATTCATTTGCGTTGCTGATTTCTTTTTGTTATGTATGCTCAAGCTGAATCACCATAAGTAATTATTATTTCCTTAAAAGTCAATTTTTATTTAACACAAGCTAACAGAAGATCATACCTATCGACTATGCCTATAAGCTCATCTTTTTCTGATACACATATTCTTCCTATATTATTGTCTAATAATTTAGCAATTGCCTGTTCAATTTTAGTTTCTGGAGTTATTGTGTATAAAGGTGTAGACATTATTTTTTCTACTTTTGGAGAGTTACCTGAGCTTTTACCATGAGTGTCACTTGCACCAATTCTTGCATGGCCTGATTTGATAATATCCCTACGTGTTACAATACCATAGACCTCTCCTTTATTGTCTACTACGGGAACTCCAGTATAGTTCCAATCAATCATGTTAGCCCAAAGCTTAGCTACAGTTTCCTCAGGGTTTATAGTCATAACATCTGTTGTCATTATTTCAGAGACACATTTAGATGGTATCTTAGAATCAGGAATATTTTTTAAGATATCAACATCACTTAATATTCCTGATATTTTTTTTTCTGTAGAAGATGTTACGACTGGGACACGGTTCTCTTTGGCTTTAAGTAATAATTTTGAAGCTTTAAGAATATCCATTTCTGGTGTAATTATAGGACATTCTCTAGTATATCCTTTTACCGTAACATTTGACTTATTGGCTCTTACATTTAATATGTCTTGATCAGTAATAATACCTAATACCCTATTAGAATCATCCACAACGGGGAGCCCTCTTAAAAAATTATCTCTCATTAGTTGCCTTGCATGTGTAATATACTCATTATCATTTACACATAAAGGATTTTTTGACATTATAGTCTCAACGTTCACTGTTCTCACTCCTTTAAAGTTCATAAAAATTGTTATTGAGGGATCTCAATCATAGTAGTCTAAACTATCTCTACAGCTTTCACAGATAGTCATTCCATTGAAGTATTGTAAATCCCTAGAAAATGATTCACAATTTGTACATATTCCTGTATAAATATCTGCTTCTTTTTCAATTGAAGTCTCACGATTCATCTCAATTAAATTATTCAAAATAGTGTCTAATTCAGGCGCTATTGCTATTATATCTCTATCAGTAACTATACCAACTAATGTTTTATTTTCCATTACAGCAAGTCTTCTAATATTAAACTTCAACATAACCTTTGCAGCCTCTATAGTGCTTGCAGATGGCCTTATTGAAATAATTGGAGAAGACATCATTTCTTCAACTGTAACATCACCAGGATTCAATTCAGATGCAAGAACTTTTTTAACAAGGTCTCTTTCAGTTATTATTCCCGTAACATTGCTGTTTTTAGTTACTATTATGCTTCCTATATTATGCTCGTTCATAATTTTAGCAGCTTTTAGAGAGCTCTCATTAGTGTCTAGAGAAAATATTTTTTTAGACATCACTGAGTGGACTGAAACGCCTTTGTCTAAGTTTCTCATAGAAAAACCTTTATCTTCTTTAAAATCGTCATCATCAGTTCCAAGAAGCATGTAAATCCCTGCTTTATTTATATTTACCAAAATATCTGCACTGACTCTTTTTTGTTAGTCATACCCACATGTAAATGTGGGTTTTTATGCTATATATAACTTCTTTTTTTGATGATAATGTTAAAGACTGGATTGTCAAATTGTTACTTGAGTATGTAGATTTGACTTCTATTGCCTACATGAGCTTCTATTTCATCGCGCAATCCATCTTTTACATATGCATCTATGACTTCAATATTTGAACCGATATCCATTTCATTGATTTTATTTGCATTGTCTCCCCATAATACAAGCCTGATTCTACCACTCCTATCAGACACATATATGTTAGCAACCAAATCTTCTGTACCATCCTTACGTGTAAATTCTTTAATATCATCTAAACCTGAAATCTGGCCTTTGATCGAACATGCCTGATTTGGAGTTATTGTTTCAATGAGGTTGAAATTTTCTTTAAACTCTATATCGTTGTCCACTTTCCTTATTAATCCATAAAAGCCAGTTTGCACTTCAACCTCATTGGTAAAATTATTGGTACGGGCATAGGCATTAATTATTTCCAAAGAACTATCTAGATCAATTTCTTTGCAAAAATCAGTTTTTTCATCCCACAAAGTCACACGGATTTTACCGGAATCATCGCCAATCAATAAATTACAGACTTTTCCAATAGATCCATCTTTTCTTTTGAATTCACGGATATCTGAACTATCTAATACTTTTCCAACAAGATTAATATCTTTATCTCCATCTTTAATTTCCTTTATTTTCTGATGTTTAATATTGATATCAATGTCTTCAGAAGCCTCTTTTATTGTATTGTTATTTCCAATATTAACCTCCAGTCCACTATATCCTTCTTTTGGATATCCATTACCCACTAGACATGTGCCTACTTTGATACTGTTGTTATCAATTAAATCAGCTTTTTCGTCCCAAAGCGTTACCTTAATAGAACCAGTAGAATCACTAATAATAATATTTCCAACCTTACCATTAGTACCGTCATTTCTTTGAAATTCTTTAGTATCAAATACTGAGATGACTTTTCCCATGAAATTTACATTACTGTTATTAGATGAAATATCAGATATATTTACAATATTTTGGTCATCACTATGTATACCTAAGTCGTTTGCAACAAGCATAGCAGCTGTTTTTTCATCACATAGACCATTCATTTGGTTAACTTTTTCAGTTACTTGTTCTATAAATTCATCTTTAGTTAAAAGATTACTAACTTTTTTATATATACTATCTAATTCTGATTGATATTCCATATTTGCACCAATATCTGAAACTAGTCTTTTATTATTTCAAGTATTGAATCCATCTTTTTTAAATCACTTTCTTTTTAGTTAGGAAGATGTATCAAGTTGTGTTATGTGATATTCTTTTGATTAAAACTTTGTGATGAGTTGGGCTAATGGAGAAAATATATTAATATAGACTTATATGGGTAAAGAATAGTATGATTCGCAAATGTTCAGATGATGGCTACTTCAGAGGAGAAGTGTGCCCATATTGTAAAAATAAGGGAAAATTCGTTCTAGATAGTGAAAAAGAGCAACGCATTGGTAAATTTGTATCGGGTGTACTTCGACATTTTCCAAATGATGTAGGCCTTTCAATGGATAAAGAAGGATGGGTTGATTTTGATGGTTTTTTAGATGCAACAAAAAAAAGATATAAATGGGCAAAAAAAGAATCGTTGATATCATTAGTTGAATCCGATGAAAAACAGCGATATGAGATCATTTCGAACAAAATAAGAGCAAGATACGGCCATTCTGTAAATGTTGATTTAAACTATTCAGACAATAATTTATCAACACTATATTATGGAGTGAGCCAAGAAGAAGTTGACATGGTTTTTGAAAATGGAATATTTCCTATAAGGCAAACTTATGTTCATCTAAGTACATCTTATGATAAAGCGAATCAAGTGGCTCAAATACACACAGAAAATCCTATTATCTTAGGGATAGATTGTAATAAAGCTAGAAATGATGGCATTACAGTAATGGGTGTAAATAAAGATATTGCTTTAATGGAAAAAGTTCCAACAAAGTATATTTACATGGCAAATGAATGAAACTTAATAAGAAATACCTAATGCCTAAGTAAATGTGGTTGAAATGGTGATTTTGAGGCCATATAATCAATTCAAACTTTGACTTTTTGACTTATACTTACTCACAGAAACCATAAGTTTATTAAATAACTATTTCTAATATAAGCTTAGTAAATTAGTAATCATAAATTAAATGATTACTTCATAATAATGGATATAACAATCCTATCTACTGAGAATCACAGCAAAATCAAAATAATCACATAATTAATTTACAACGACAGAACTTGAGGTTACTTATAATTTAGACATAATTAATACAAAAATATGTGAACCTAATGGTTATATTATATAGTTGTAGATATAATAAAATAATAAGCTTGTATCATTGGGTAAATTGAGTAGCAATAACCCCAAAATCTAGATAAAGGGTGATATAACATACACATTTAGATTTAGATGAGAACGATATAAACTCCACCAAAAGAGCAAGATTAGTGATTTGTGGGGAAACCTGATGACTATTAGATAAAGAAGGTGCACTAATGAATTACTACTGGTAAAAGTTCTTAAAAAATGTAAATAAATTTTGATTTGCAGTGAGTTCTCTGTAGTTAGGTAATTAAAACTAATGTGGAGAGAACCACCGATGCAAAATACTGATACTACAAAATATATTATTCATGGGAAAATCAATGCCGATGGTGTCATAGAAAAACCTGATATTGTTGGCGCTATTTTTGGTCAGACTGAAGGACTACTGGGAGCAGATTTAGATTTAAGAGATTTGCAAAAAACTGGTAGAATTGGTCGAATTGAAGTAGTTGTAAATTCAAAATCTGGAAAAACTAAAGGTAATATATTTATTCCATCCAGTTTGGATCGAGTAGAAAGCTCAATACTTGCTGCAGCTATGGAAACAATTGACAGGGTTGGTCCATGTAATGCAAAAATAGAAATCACTCAAATTGAAGATGTTCGTGCAACTAAAAGGAAACATATTGTTGACCGAGCAAAACTGATTTTAACTACAATGTTTGATGAGAATCTACCTGAATCTCAAGAAATCAGTGATGAGGTTAGAGAATCGGTTCGAATTGAAGAAATGCAATATTATGGGAAGAACAAAATTCCTTGTGGCCCAAACGTTGTTGACTCAGATGCCATTATTGTTGTAGAAGGTAGAGCAGACGTGCTAAATCTGTTGAGGTATGGTATAAAAAATGCTGTTTGTGTCGGTGGAACAAATGTTCCACCTGAAATAAGTGAACTAACTCGAAAAAAAACAGTTACAGCATTTACTGATGGAGACAGGGGTGGCGAACTAATTGTAAAAGAACTATTACAAGTAGCTGATATAGACTATATTGCACGTGCTCCTGATGGTAAAACAGTTGAAGACTTAGTTCAAAGAGAAATTGTTAGAGCTCTAAGGCAAAAAGTACCAACTGAACAAGCAGTTGATATGTATTCTTTAAGAGACAATTCTTCAAATGCAGGAGATAGTTCTAAAAGGAAAGAAAAAAAGCAAGCAGATACAAAAAGACTTTCTTCTGCAAAGGTGAGTAAAAGAAACCCTAGAGAAGCAGTAACTGTAAAAAAACCTGTAAAGGCTCCGATAAAGCCAGCAACAAAAAAGGCAATTGATAATCAACAAAAAGACCAGATGCCTACAGAAGCTTCATCTAAAAACCAAGCTTTGGCACTTAACGATACTTTTAATGCTCACGTATCGGATCTTTCAGGGACTCTTACTGCAAGGCTACTTGACGATAAAGAAGATATAATTATCGAAATGCCTGTACGTGATTTGGTGAACACACTTAAAGAACATAGTGGTAATATAAAGAGTATAATATTTGATGGAGTAATTACGCAAAGAATTTTAGATATAGCCGCAGACAAAGGAATTGAAAACCTTGTAGGTGCTAAAGTAGGGAATATCGCAAAAACTCCAACTACAGTAAATGTTATTAGCTCAAATAATCTGATTAACTAAACATCTGAGCTAACTCCAACTGCTGGGAACATAATGATTATTAGTAAAGAATAAATAGAAATTGCTATATAGGATAAATAGGAAAAGATCTTCCGCCAACAATTGTTTTATTTGATTTAAATAAGTATTCTACTAACTAATAATCTCCAGTCATTCTAATACAAAAAAAGGATATGTTGATTATCATGCACAAAGATGAACTAATTCAATTACATACATTAATGGCTCAGATTAAGAGATATTTTGAAAGTCAGGGAATAGAACACGAATTTGAAGAATATCAATCCCTTTCAATAAGCCCTATGCATATTCACCGCAGTAAGGCTGAACATAAGCATGCAATATTTGTACTGGGTAATCATCTTGCATCAATAATTACTGAAGATGAACCCTCAAACTTTAATCAAACAACTTCTAGAATGCAAGAACTTGCTTCTAAATCAGGAGATGAAATTGTACATAGCAATTAAAGATTTTGAAATAAATTAATTACTATTCAATATCAAAAATAGTATATGGAACCTATCATTTTTTTCATATATATTGCATCTTCATATTTTGAATAATAGCATTTCTCTATCCAACAAGGAACAAAGCCATGCTTTAAATATAGTTTATAAGCTGGTTTGTTTTTGATATTTACGTTAAGACTTAGATATTTTACGTGAAAGGTTTTGCATTTTGAGAATAGTGATTTCAGCAACATAGTGCCAAATCCTTTATTTTGAAAATCCCTTGAAATAACCAATGAATGTATCACATGTTCATGTGATGATAGCGGGATACTTATTATATAACCCACAAGAGTTTCATCTACTATTGCTACCAGAAAAAAAATTTCTGGCACTTCATAAAATGATACATAATAATCAGAATCCCATTTTGCAAAAACTTCAGTTGAAACTGAAATAACATCTTTGATATCGTTTGGTTCTACAGTTCTAATTATCATAGTCTTATTTTAACTGTTGTCCAACTTTTGAACGTGTCTAATATCTACTGCTATTCCATATGAGGAATTCATCATTTCATAAGCACTCATTACTGCCCTTCCAACACATATTACTCTTGGTCCTTTTACAATCACTTCATCCTTTGGGCGAATATCAGGGTCAACATTTATTATTCCTGGAACAAGAATTGATCCTTTAGGTATAAAATCATCAATATATACTGTATACTTATTTTCATCAGCAATCAATTTAGCTCCCTCTATTGTTAATGCCAGAATCCCATATTGTGGAATTAAAGTTGCTATTTGATCTTGATCAATATATACTTGGTATTTTGGGTAAGGGCCTTTGATTATTGAATTATTAGGTACTAATATTTCTCCAATTTTAGATCCAAACTGATAATCTGCAATAGATTTTAACATTTTTCTAGGCTCTAAATTTCTAAAATTAGACGATTCATCTAACAACAAAGAAACCGTTTTTCTCAGGTTTGAAAGCGAGTCTTTTGAGGTTGTTTTCCCTGTCGCTGTGTAGATTATATCGATGTTAAGTTCTAAAGATACTCTTTCACATATTTCTCTATAGGCTCCCTCTACATGGGCCACGATTTTTTTGGATCCAGACTTGTATTTTAAATAGCTAGATAGTCTATCGGCCACAATTTTTTTCTCGTCCTCACTCCAGTGTCCAGTAACTGCAATATCATAATGTGCCGCAGGGTAAGTAAGTTCTAATTCTCTTGGTATAACACCAAGTGGCGATGAAAGAATTATCTCATGAATATATTTTCTATATTTACCTAATGCCTTAATATATTTCTGATGTGACTGCGAAAAGGAATATGGCTTTCTTGCAGAACAAGGTAAAATTAAGCAAACGCTGTTATCGGGGGGACTATATCTATCCAATGTTCGCTGTGAAAATCTTGAAAATTCAATTCGATGTAATGAGTCTGATGTATTAGCTATTAAAGTTCTAGATCTGACTATTTCTGTAATCTTTTCCATATATGTAGGGTTATTGTCAGAGTGCCTCAACAGGGATGTTAGTAATGGAGAACTACTTGACTGGCTTTCAACATATTCTCTTAGACACCCATCTTTTATTTTTTGTCTAACATTAGCTAACTCGGCTTTAATCACGTTTATGTTATGCTTTTTTAGAAATGAAAATCGTTCTTTTCTGGTCATTGACATTACATTTTGGTGGGATAAGGAGGAACAATCTTGACACATGCATGGAAGTTCTGATAATTGATTAACATCGTAAAAACCATAAGTGGTTAGATACATGTCCTGAGATGAGGCTATTAAAACAGCAGTAGAATCAAATAAATCCACTCCCAAATATGTTAGAGTTGCTATATTTTGTGGTAATGCAACTGCTGGAGCATAAATGGCTGTATCAAATGGGACGTTACTTTTTATTTCTAATATTTGTTCAAAAAATCGTCTTGCATTTTTGCTATATATACCAGAACCACTAATTATGTACATATCTACGTTATCTTTTTTGTAACCATCATACACCAATCCAATGGGTATGCTGTTACTTATATCATCTAAAAAAGAGGATTTTATATTTCCAACAGTAGGCGTAAATATTTGGTGGGGAACAATAACTAGATTCTCACAACTGCCTTTTTCCTGAATGTGCTTGATGATTTTAATTAACTCATCATTTGAACTATTCCACATTGATCCTAAATCAATGAATAAAGATTCAAAATCTTTAATTCCGGGAGTGTCAATTAGAGCAGGTGTACGGATATTTTGTTTAAGCTTTAGATTTCCTAATCTTGCAGATCCATTTTTGTCTATAATTTCAAAATATTTGGTCATTATGTTATCTAATACCTCTAGTTAAATGTAAAATATTCGGTTTGTTGGCGTAAACTATAAAAGTAACTATTTGCACAAGAATGTGAGATGAAAATCATTCAAGAACTTCAAAATATTGTAGGCTCAAATAATGCTACATCCTCAAAATCACAATTGTACTGTTATTGTAGGGATGCATCTCAGGTTAAAGGCATGCCCGAATATATAGCAAAACCAAGTACTACAGATGAAGTAGTTGAAATTGTAAAGTTAGCTAATAAATATGATATTCCAATCGTTACTAGGGGTGCAGGCACAGGTATGGCCGGAGGGGCAGTTCCTATAAAAGGCGGCATTTTACTTGATATGTCAGGTATGAAAAAAATAATGTCAATAGAACCTGAGAATTTACAGGCGTTTGTAGAACCTGGTATAGTTCATTCAAAACTTAATGAAGCTTTAGAACCATATGGTTTTTTCTTTCCACCTGATCCCGGAAGTTCTGAAATGTGTACAATAGGTGGGCTTATTGGCAATAATGGGAGTGGAATGCGCTCAGTCAAATATGGTACCACAAAAAACTACGTTTTAGATTTAGAAGTTGTAATGGCTGATGGTATGGTTATAAATACCGGTTCAAAAACGTTAAAATCAATTACTGGATATGACTTAACCAATCTCATCGTTGGATCAGAAGGGACATTGGGAATCATTACTAAGGCATTATTAAAAATCCATCCTCTGCCAAAAATGCGATCTGTTATGTTAGCATCTTTTGAGGACGCAGAACTTGCTGGTGAAGCAGTTGTTAAAATCCTAGCGAATGGCATTATTCCTTCAGCTTGTGAAATACTAGATGAGACTACAATTAAAGCCTTAAAGGCATATGACCCAGGGCTCGAGATAAGCGACGCAGGTGCAATTTTGCTCTTCGAGGTTGACGGAACTCCAAATGCAGTAAATGATGGTATTGAGACTATTAGGGATGTTTGTTCTTCTATTGCATTTGAAATAAAAACGGCTTCAGATGAGGCTGAAGCACAAAAGATTTGGAGATCCAGAAGACTGGTTGGTGCATCTATATCTAGAATAGATCCAAAGCTTACAAGGGTTTACATGGGAGAGGATATAGGTGTTCCAATAAAAGAAATACCTCAAATGCTATCGTACATACATAAGCTTTCAAGTGAATTTGATACACCTATAATGACCTATGGACATATAGGTGATGGAAATTTACACACCGGAATGGCAATTGATTTATTAAACAGTGAACAGATTGAAAGAGTAAAAAAAATAGCAGACTGTATTCACAAAAAAGCGATATCCTTGGGAGGAACAGTAAGCGCTGAGCATGGAATTGGTGCTGCAAGGGCAGAATATGTTGAGGCAGAAAAGGGCAATGCATTAAAAGTAATGAGTTCTATAAA
Organism: Candidatus Dojkabacteria bacterium; assembly: GCA_003554185.1. Classification (GTDB taxonomy): domain Bacteria; phylum Patescibacteriota; class Dojkabacteria; order SC72; family T1SED10-24; genus T1SED10-24. The sequence continues at coordinate 6,265 of PWFU01000072.1, read as the reverse complement.
AAAGTCTCTTGATCCAAAAAACATACTAAATCCCGGAAAAATGGGGGTCTAAAAATGTCTCAACAAGAAAAGCTTGAAAGTAGTTCTATATTAAAATGTGTTCGATGTGGGACGTGTAGATCAGTTTGTCCAGTATTTGAAGAAATAGGATGGGAATCTAAGACTGCAAGAGGTAGGATGCTTCTAGGCCAAGGCCTCATAGAAAATGAATTAGAAGTTGATGAAGAACTGCTTGAAAGCCTTAATATGTGTACAACATGTGGAATATGTGAAGAAAAATGCCCAGCAGGTGCAGCTCCTCCTAAAATCGTGGAGACTGCAAGACAAATGCTAGTAGATAAAGGCCATCATACAAATTCTCAAGAAAAACTTTACAATAATACTATGGAATATGGAAATTCCTTAGCTGAGGCTAGTGATAGGAATGAATGGGCAGTAGGTTTACAACCAGCAGAAAATACTCTCAAGTCAGATTATGTATATTTTGTTGGGTGTCTTGGAGCTTATAGATACCCAAAGCTTGCTAGGAAAACATATAGTATACTTAGAAAACTTGGAGTTGCTCTTTTAAAAGATGAAAAATGTTGCGGATCTCCAATAATGAGAACTGGGTTTAATGCTGATAAATTAGTTTCGCATAACTTAGAACAAATTAAACAAGTAGGAGCACATACTATAATTAGTAGTTGTGCTGGGTGCTATAACACTTTTAAGAAAAACTATCCTGATGAATTTAGAGTTATGCACGTGTCAGAATTCCTTGAAGAAAACTTATCTAGATTAAACCTGAAACCCCTTGACATTATAGTAACTTACCATGATCCGTGCCACCTTGGTCGATCACAAGGAATATACGATTCACCCAGAAACATCATAAAATCAATTTGCACATTGATTGAAATGAAAAGATCAAAAGACCAAGCCAGGTGCTGTGGAGGAGGCGGAGGCGTACGAATGGCCTACCCCAATCTTTCTATGAACTTAGCAAAAAAAAGGGTTGATGATTTTCCTAGAAACATTGATTATGTCGTTACAGCTTGTCACTTGTGTCGTAATAATTTAATTGAAGGGGGATCTGAAATCGAAGTGATTGATATTGTGGATTTAATTTGTTTATCAATTGCAGACTAATTATTATTTTTTTCTTTTATTGACCCTTGAAATTAGACATTTCCAAGAGTTACCAACCAAGTCAAGTCTTTTTGCGGCCTTAAGTCCTTCGTATATATATTGATGATTACGTGGATTTTTATAATGAAGGAGGGCTCTTTGTATTCTTTTTTCTTTATTAGATCGTGGGACATGCACTTCTTTCCCTGTAAATGGATCAATTCCGGTGTGGTAAATACACGTTGAAAGTGTCATAGGAGTTGGAGTGAATTCCTGTACTTGTTCTGTATATCGATTTTTTTCATGTATATATTCAGCAGTATTAACCATATCTTCTATTGTACAACCTGGATGACCTGACATTAGATAAGTTATTAAAAACTGCTTTTTGTTAATATTTTTATTAATTTCATTGAATTTCTCAACAAAACTTTCAAAAACATCATTACTTGGTTTTCGCATTATTTTAGTAACTTTTTCCGAATAGTGCTCAGGTGCAACTAATAGTTGGCCACTAATGTGATGTTCACATAATTCTTTAATATAGTTTTCATCAAGGACAGCTAAATCATATCTAATTCCATATCCAACAAAAACTTTAGATACACCTTCAATTTTTCTAAGTTCCCTGAGCATTTCTAGGATTTTAGTAGTGTCATAGTCTAAATTCTTGCAAGGGACAGGGAATAGACACAATTTGTTATTACAAGGTCCATCTTTTGCCCATTTAGGACATTTTATAGAATACATGTTAGAAGTTGGGCCACCAACTCCATTAATTATCCCTTTAAAATCTTTCATTTTAGTTAAACTACTTGCTTCATTTAGAATAGACTTTAAACTTCTACTTACAATCATTCGTCCTTGGTGAGCATTGATTGAACAGAACGAACATCCTCCAATACATCCTCTGTGAGTTGTTATTGAAAACTTAACAGGCTCTAAAGCAGGCACTGGTTTATCGTAAGATGGGTGAGAGGCCCTTAAAAATGGTAATTCATATAAGGAATCTAATTCATTTTCTTTAAGAACCCTAGCTGGTTTATTTTGAATAATAATTGTTTTAGGATGCTTTTGAACTAGTACTTTTCCCATTATGGGGTTTTGATTCTCATGAATTATTTTAAAAGCTTTAAGGAACTTTTTTTTATCATTTGAAACATCTTGATAACTTGGGAGTTCAATCGCTTTGTTTTGTTCTAGAAAGTTCATTTCTTTCCATTTTTTAATGCTGCATTTCCATACTATGCCATCAATATCAGACAGGCTGCTAATATTATATCCTGCACTTAACTTAGTGGCAATTTCAATAGTTTGCAACTCTCCCATTCCATAAATTAAAATATCAGCAGGGGCATCAGCAAGTATAGATTTTCTAACTCGATTTGACCAATAGTCATAATGAGCAAATCTGCGCAGTGAGCTTTCAATTCCACTTATTATGATCGGAGTATTAGGGTATGCTTCTTTAACTTTATTAGCATATACGATTACAGCTCTATCTGGTCTTAATCCTACATTTCCACCGGGTGAATAGCTATCTTTCTTTCTAGGTCTGAAATTTGGTGTATAGTTGCTCACCATTGAGTCTGTATTTCCAGCAGTAATTGCAAAAAATAAATTAGGAGCTCCTAGTTCTGTGAAATCATTAATATTATTCCATTTCGGTTGCGATATAATTGCGACCTTAAAGTTATTTTTTTCAAGTAATCTTCCAATAATTGCAGCACCAAATGAAGGATGATCAACATATGCATCCCCAGTGATTATAATAACGTCTACTTGGTTCCAATTTCTTTTTTTCAATTCATGCTTAGTAGTAGGTAGAAATGAGTTTATTGAAGACATGAATTCACTTAAATCGTTTTTGATGCTTTAAAAGATAACATTACTTGATGGTTTACATCTATATCTGTAATTGATCCATGACCTGGATATAATGTTTTTATATCAAATTTGGTGATTTTTTCTATAGATTTTGATAAATTTTCTGAAGAACCACCTAAAAAGTCTGTTCGACCAAAACTTCCATTGGGGAAAATTGTATCTCCTGAAAAAAGAGATTTTGTAGCTGGTTCATATAAGCATATACTACCAGGGGTATGTCCAGGAGTATGTATAACTTTTAAATTAGTATCATTAATTTGGACAAAATCACCATCTTTGTAAAATATATCTGGTATTATGTCCGGTGCTTTTTGACCAAATAGGTGTGCAGCGCTTGAAATATTATCTGTAAGTAGTTGGACATCATCACTATGAATCCCAATATTTGAGTTTGTAATCTCAGCTAATGATTTTGCTGCGCCTGTGTGGTCATAATGAGCATGTGTAAGTATAATAAGTTCAATATCCTTAAGGAGATTTTTATGTTCTAACTTATCTAGAATATATTGTAAATTCATCCCAGGGTCTATTAAGGTATTTCTATTAACTACATATGTATTTGAGTCATACGATGAAGAATTAAATATTTGTACTTCCATTAAAAAGAACCTCTATTTTATTTTATGTTAAAAATATCACAAGCATTTCTAGTTGTTTTTAAAGCTACGTTTTTTTCATCTTGATCATGTAACCTAGAAATTAGCTTTAATGAGTCTATAATATATACAGGCTCATTGCGCTTGTTTTTTCTAGGTGATAAGTATGGGCTGTCTGTTTCCAATACCATACTATCAAGTGGGGTCTCCTCAGCTATTTTTTTATGATGACTTGAAAAACAAACTAGACTTGAAATAGAAATAAAGTGACCGTTACTGATAATTTCTTCTAAAAGATCTATTGGTCCGCTATAACAGTGAAAAACAACACATTTTAAATCATGTACCATTTCGAATACTTCTCTTTCACCTTTTCTTGCATGCACTACTAGTGGTAAATCGGTAGATTTTGAAATATCAATTATTTTTTTAAATGCATCAAGCTGTTTTCTTTTATATATAGTGTCACTGTAATAGTGGTAATCTACTCCAGCTTCTCCAATTGCCTTGATATTATTCACGTTTTGCATAATTTGAGAGATAACAGCATCAATATCATACTTGTCTGGCCTAGCAGCAAGATGTGGGCTTAAACCCATAGTTGGATGTACTTGTTCAAACTTAGCAGATAATTCAAGTGTTGATACATTAGTATTATAACTAACACCTGAATTAACAATATGTGAAATATTATTCTCAAGTGCACGAGATATTACTTCATCTCTGTCTCGATTAAACTTGTCAAAGTCTAAGTGACAATGGGTATCAACTATTTGGAAATCCATATTTATTTATTGAGTAGAGTATTGATTGCTGTGATTAATGCATCAACTGAAGCCATGACTATATCAGCACTAGCAGACCTTGCAGTAACTATCTTTCCATTTTCATCTTCAACACCAATTATTACTTCGGCTAAAGCGTCAGATCCACCTGAGATAGCTTCTATTCTGAAATCATGGATTTTAACCTTAGTGTGCTCACCTATCATTTCTTCAACAGCTTTTAAAGCTGCATCAACAGGTCCAACTCCAGTATTTGACATTATTAGCTCTTCTCGATCAACACTTGCTTTTACCACAGCAGTTGGTGTAATTATGTTCCCAGTCATTACAGAAAGTTCTTTTAGCTTGATTAATTCTTCTCCAGCAGGCTTTCCCATCACAGTAAGTGTTACCGCATTGAGGTCTGCATCTGTAATTCTTTTACCCTTATCTGCAATAGCTTTCACACGACTTACAATCTCATTTAATTGGTCATCTGTAGGATTTAATCCGGCTGTTTCAAGTGATTTTTTTATTGCATGTTTGCCTGCATGTTTACCTAATACAATTCTTCTAGTATGTCCCACCATTTCTGGCGTCATTATACCCGGCTCAAAGGTGTCCGATTGTTCTAGCACACCATGTGTGTGGATACCAGATTCATGCGCAAATGCGTTTTCCCCAACTATAGGCATAGTAGGAGGCATTTTAACTCCAGTAAATCTTTCAACAAGTCTTGATGTTTCAACAATGTATTCTGTATTTATATTAGTGATAGCACCGTAAATAGACTGCAAACTCATTACAGCTTCACCAAGATCCGCATTCCCAGCTCTCTCTCCTAACCCATTTATTGTGACTTGAATTTGAGAGGCACCTGCTTCAAATGCCATTAAGCTATTAGCTACTGCTAAACCAAAATCATTGTGGCAATGTACATCAATAGGAATATTTATTTTAGAATCGACTAGTTTTATTAAATTATACATTCTTGAAGGAGACATCACTCCAACGGTATCTGGTACGTTAATTATATCACATTTATTGTCTTCAACAGCTTGATATATCTCTATAAGGTAATCTGTATCTGTCCTAGTAGCATCCATTGCAGAAAACATGCACTTAATTCCATGATCTTTGATGTATGATACAGCCTCGCATGCCATGTCAAGAACTTCTTCTCTGCTCTTTTTTATTGTATGGATTCTTTGAACATCAGATGTGGATACAAAAGTATGAATCATATCAACATTTGCATCAATACAAGCATCTATATCTTTTTTTAGTACACGAGCCAGCCCACAAACGTTGGTGTTTAGGCCAGAAGAAGCTATTGTTTTAACGGCTTCCATATCTCCTTTAGAAGAAATGGGGAATCCCGATTCTATGCTATCTACACCTAATTTATCTATTTGTTGTGCTATTTCAAGCTTTTGTTGAATAGTAAGTGAAACACCCGGTGTTTGCTCTCCATCTCTCAATGTGGTATCAAAAATGCTTACCTTTCTGTTCCTGTTGCTGTCAATGTCGTAAAAAATTGATCCCTCTTTTAATTTTGATAAATATGGTATTAAGAAGTAAATGTAAAAATAACAATAGATTTAAAATTATTTAAACCTTTAGATAATTAAAGAAATTATGGCTATTCCACAGCTGTTTTTTTTAAAAATTAGATATTAGTACTATAAAGAATACCACCCTTTAAGCATGAAAGAAAAATTATATATATATGTAAGTTGTTGTAGAGATGCTTCGTGCGAATAAGTTTAAATTAATGCACGAAACGTTCTTATAATCATCTTATATGGAGGCAGGAGTTATTTCTTGCCTGACGCTAGATCTGGCAGTTCAGTTAATTTCGGCTGATAGTTGTATATTATTCAATGACATTTACTGTTCTAAGCCTTA
>PWFU01000047.1 GCA_003554185.1 Candidatus Dojkabacteria bacterium | reverse complement strand
TTGAAGTTGAAGAAGAAGATTTCGTAGAAGTTAGAATTAATGATGGATATCTTACTTTGGAAGTTGCTGATGATGATACTAGTAGGGCACTTGGTCTTATGCATAGAGAAGAATTGGATGATGATAGTGGAATGATTTTTGTATATGAGGATGAAGATATAAGATCTTTTTGGATGAAAAATGTCTTAATTCCTCTTGATATGATTTTTGTTAGTTCAGATTTGGAAATAGTAGGTTTTTTAGAAGAAGTGCCTCCTTGTAAAGAAGAACCTTGTGAGAGTTATTCGATAGAGGAAAAAGCACAATACGTTATTGAAGTAAATGCTGGTTGGGTTGATGATAATGATATTAGTGTAGGCGATGACATTGAATTTATAGTTCGGGACCCATTTGGTTCATAACCAACTGTACTTTGCTTCCCCATTCATCAGGTGTGTGCGGATTATAATTTGGTGCAATTTCTTCAGGGGTAGCTGCTCCTCTTTGGTTATATCCCTCTGCAATACCTCTGGTAACGGTGTATATAGATTCTTCCCAACTGTCAAAAGTGTGTCCTTTGGCTCCTCCCCATCCCCAAGCGTTGTATGGCCTATATAGATTCTCTCCACCACCAGATTCAATAATTGAAATTGCTGGTACGAGTCTGTAATCCAAATCATATTTATTAGCTAAAAGGACTATGTATTCTGAATATATAGCAAGGGGAGCATTTCTATTTTGCAAATATGTGTTTATCTTCTCGGTCTTTTGTTTAAAGTTTTGATCCGTTTTACCAAATTTCTCCTTTAACTCTTCTTTTTCACGTCTTAATTGGTATTTATCTAAAGAAACCATTTCAAAATCAGTGATGTATCTCTTTTCCTCTAGGGGCCTGATTTTGATTTCATAATCACCTTCCTTCTTGATACCTTCAACATCATTATCTGAATGTGTGTTTGTCTGTACGGCACTGAAAGAAATTCCGGAAATTAACAGAAGTGTTGTTAACAGGCCTAATTTTTTGTTTAAAGTTTGGTTTCTAGTAGAATACATATCCTACTTTATTATTTCCAAGATTCAATTAAATGTCAAGATATTAAATTTTGTCCTGTCATAGGGGCTGGTTTTTCTAAACCCATTAACTTAAGAATTGTAGGAGCTATGTCAGATAAGGTACCGGTTTTTAGTTTTCTGTTTTTGAGCAATTTATCATCCCCACTAGCTATTAAGAAGGGTACTGGATTCCGAGTATGTTCTGTAAGCATTTCCCCTGTTTCAGGTTCAACCATCCTTTCCACATTACCGTGGTCTGCTGTTATTACAACTGTCCAGTTTTGCATTTGGGCAGCCCTGACAATTTTTCCTGCCACATAATCTACGGTCTCCATTGCTTTTATTCCAGCTTTTAGATTACCCGTATGTCCAACCATGTCACCATTTGCAAGATTTACGCAGATAAAGCGATAATTATGTTTTTTATCTAATTTACTAAGTAACGCATTCATTACCTCAAATGCGCTCATTTCTGGTTTTAAATCATAGGTTGCTACATCTGCAGAGGGGATTTTTACTCTATCCTCCCCTGCGTATTGTATTGGTAGCCCACCATTCATGAAATAAGTTACATGGGGGAATTTTTGAGACTCCGAGATTCTTAATTGTCGATATCCGGCATCTGAAATTATTCTACCAATAGGTAAAGCAATATATTCTTTGGGGAATACAATTTTTTCAGGAAAATTCTTCTCGTATTCCACCATTCCTACAAAGAATATATCTTTGATGTTTTTGGATTTAAAATTTCCGTTTATTAAATTTTTCAGGGCTTTGGTTAGTTGAATTGCACGATCAGGTCTAAAATTCATAAACAGAACTGCATCATTATCCTGTATAGTTGCTTCGGGATTGATTATACTGGGCTCAATATATTCATCAATTTCGTCATTGTTATATGCTTTTGAAATAGCTTCTCGCCAATCTTTGCAAGTTCTTCCTTTTCCCCAGGTTAGTAGATCATAAGCTTTTTGAGTCCTTTCTAAAACAAAATTTCTATCCATAGCATATGCTCTCCCACAGATTGTAGATATCTCTCCAATATTAAATTCCTCTGTCATTTTTTCGAGTTCTTCTATATACTTACCGGCTGTTTTAGGTCCTACATCTCTACCATCTGTAAATATGTGTAAAAAGACTTTTCCCTGAAACTTACTCATTTGTAAGAATCTAAGTACTGCTCTGAAATGTTCAATATGGCAATGTACACCACCATCACTTAGACATCCCATTAGGTGTATTCTATTAGAGTTTTTTTGTGCGTGCACAACCATTCTTTGCAATGTTGTGTTGTAGTAAAAACTTCCTTTTTTAATAGCCTTGTTTATTTTTAAAAGGTTTTGATAATTTATTTTACCTGCACCAATTGTTAAATGACCTACCTCGCTATTACCATTCGTTCCCTTTGGTAAACCTATATATTCATCTGAGGCTTCAAGGTAGGTATGTGGATTTGCTTCCCATAACTTTATTAAATTTTTGGGGATACTTTCTGTAACAGCATTCCCGGAGGGCTGAGGTGCAACTCCAACGCCATCCATTATTAATAATAACGTTTTTTTATTCATAATTCGATTAGAAGAATACTCAACAGAGTTTAATATATTCTGGCATATTTTACAAAATTATTTTATAATACGCATTAGTTATTTAAATTGACGATTTGGGTATTATGAACTCGGAGATATTCAAGAAGATTGAAAACAAGTATTACAAAGACAGACCCGATGTGAGCGTTGGTGATACAGTTAAGTTGCACTTAAAAATAACGGAAGGGAATAAAGAGAGAATTCAAATATTCCAAGGTGTAGTTATTGCGATTAGAGGTGAGGGGATTAATAGGAATCTTGTTGTTAGAAAAATATCTAGTGGAGTAGGTGTTGAAAAAATAGTTCCTTTGCATTTACCTTCTTTGGAAAAAATAGAGATAGTTAAAAAAGGGAGAACTAGAAGGTCTAAACTCTATTATATGCGGGATAAAGTTGGGAAAAGGGCTATGAATGTTGCAAAAACTGCCAAAAAAGGGGAAGCGCGAGAGTAGTTCAATTGGCTAGAATGTCTCCCTTCCAAGGAGAAGGTTGCGGGTTCGAATCCCGTCTCTCGCTTTTTAATCTTTTAAAGTACTATGGTAGACAAAGTAGCTAAGAAGAAAAATAAATCGGGGCTTGGTGATTCGATTTTAGGTTTTGATAAGGACTCTTGGAAGAGTGCTCTGAATGATGATTCCTCTGAAAAGAAGAGATTGACCCCATCTGAAAAAATTAAGATGATAGAAGCGTCTTTTGAGGATATATTAGGTAGGAAGCCTGATAATAGAGAACTAAATTATTACAAATATTCTTCCCTCTCGGAGGAAGATGTTCGTAATGAATTAGTTAATAGTAAAGAACATAAAAAATTAATCAAGAATGGGCAAGAATATAAAGAGGTGAAAGCTTCTTTGGATAATACAAAGACAAGAATTAAAGTTTTAGAGTCTCAAATAAAAGACCAGGAAGAGAGTTTTAAAGAACTAAACAAGTTAATAAAAGAAAAAAACAAACATATTGAAGAACTACGCGAACAACTAAAAAGTCCATTTGAGAGAAGGTGTTCAGAACGAGATGATAATAAATCTGAAAAACTTGTACAAAAAGAAGCTGGTAATGAAGTGAGTAAGTTTGAGCGTTTTGTGGAAAAGATATTATCTTTATTCAATTAATCTTTTATGTGGGATAACTTTGGTAGAAAGTTAAAAAAGGCTCGGCAAGATAGAAAAATGTCTCAAAGAAATTTGGGCATCTTTCTTGGTCTTTCGGATAAAGCGATTAGTTCTTATGAAAGTGGAAGGACACTACCTAATTTAGAAACTTTAATGAAAATTTCCAAAGAATTAGGAAAACCAGTCTCATATTTTTTAGACGATAGTCTTGCGCAAGAATCTCTTTGTGATAAATTGAATGAAATCGAACGTCAGATAAACAACATTTCAGAGAGTATAAAAGAGATTAAAGATACTATGTTAGAAGAACAAGATTCTGAAGTGCAAGTACCATCTGTAGTACCAGAGGATTGAAAAGTTTATTCAGGTAACAACCACTTTTTAAACCTTTTGTATCCTTTCTTTGCATAATGAAACCCAACAAATCCTAATCCTGCAATTAGGAGTACGATTATTGTATACTTCAGTACTAAATTCCAAGTATATGCGCTACTTTGCGGAACTATTTGGAGGTCTTCATCAATCTCTATATCCAATCTGCTAGAAGAAGAATAATTTGTACCGCCATGCTCCCAAGATATGGCGTTGATTGTTATTCTATGCTCTCCCTCCCTTTGTGGAATGATTCTAGATTGCAGTTCATATGTTTCACCAGCCTCTACAGGGAAATATTGTTCCCCTAAATACTCAAAATCTAACCCTGTGGGAGTATCAGCATCTATTTCTACTCTGACAGCATCTATTGTAGGTTGTAAGCGTATTGTGATAGGGATTGTATTATTCCATACCGATTGTGTACCTGTCTCTAACTCCATATTGAAGTATCTGCTAGCTTCTTTTGTCTCTTCTATATTGCTTTCTTCTATTAAATCATTATCCGCAGCCAGTGTAGTACCAAAAGGCAAGAGAAGCAAGAAGCATATTGTATATATTAAAATTCCTCTCATAAAATTTTGTCTATTGCCTTCCTTATAATTTTAAAACTATTCTGCAAGTCAGATAGGTTCACCTCTTTATCTTCATGCACAACTTCGTTTCTAAGCTTGTGTACCTCCCAAATTCTATCATAGAACTTTTTATCAAAGAAATCTGCCTGCTTTAGGTTTTCTCCACAAGATTTTTTATTCTTAAATCTAGTTTGTAAACTCTTAGAAAGTAATGAATCAAGTCTAATTAATGCATCTCTATAGACTAGTGGGTTTTTTGTTTCAATTAGTTTTTCAATATGTTTTAGATCTTTGAGTATTCTATTTCTAATCTTTGTGTTAATAGTTTTACTGTCATTTATATGTATGAGGATTACTATGACAAAAATTAAAATAACTAGTAAGACTATTGATAGTAGTTCTTGATCCATACGTGGGTTATTTTTGAAATTAGGTAAATTATGTATATTATAATCCAAATGATTAGTAAGGTTATAATAGTTATGAGTGTATCCCACCACCAGAATTTTGCTTCTTGAGATTCTAGTTCTATTGTGCTTGTTATAGAGGTGTTGTTTATGGATGTGTATTTATTTACAATTTTATCATCTTGTGATTGATTTTTATTATACACAAAAGGTATGTTTACACTTTGTCTTGGCACTACAACTTGGAGAGGATTTCGTACGCCTAAATCAACGTTTTCATTTTGGACGATATTTTTTAATGAGATTATAGTGTTACCTGTGTTTTTTATGTTCATTTCACCTGTTATTTGATCAGTGGTCTTTTTTATTGGACTTATATCTACTTTTTCTTCTATAGAAATATTTTCTTCATTTTTGCTTTCACTGAAACTTAAATTTATGTTGTCTTTGGTAAAAAATGTCACCCTTGGATTTATATAGTTTTGTCCTCTCTGAAGAAAAATTACATGGTGTTCGAAATTTTTGCCATAGAAATTTTGTCCTGTATAATCAGCCAATGCTGGATCTGCCATTTTCCATCCATCCTCTTCATCCCAAAATTGTAACCATGAATGAAAGAATTCATCTTGCTGGATAACATATCCCTCAATCATTTTTGTTGGCACACCATAACTTCTATATATTGCAGAAAGCAAGTCTACATAATTTTCTGGAGGAGAATTATTTCGGTTATCCAAAGCATTATCGGCTCCAGCCCTAATTTCGCTTTCCATGGATATTTGTTTAGTTTCTTGCATATTTAATCTATCTTTAACATATTCATATGCTAGTTTGTAAAAAGCTTTTCTTTCTTCTGGCTTCATATCTTCAATATGTTTTTGCTCAATTCCTTCTCTTCTTAGATAAACCTCAAATCTATTTTTCTCATATTCATCTGTTAGTTCCCAATATCCTTCTTGTTCAGTCAGTATGGGTCTTTTGAATGCGCTTAGTTTTGTTTTTTCAAAATCCTGTGTGTTTATAATTTGTCCTCTAATTTGAACTCCAATCTCATCATTTGGTTTCAGGTTATATGAAATAAATAAATTATCTTCTTCATCTTTGTATGCAAAATGTGGTGTTGGATTTATACTTGAAATGAGAACTTTTTGATTATAATGAGCTTTGGGTAAAGAAACATCAAAAGAGGTGATTGGTTCTTTTGAGGTATTAGTCAATGTCTTATTTATTTGGAAATTATATACAACATATTCTCCCCATATAATGTTAATAATTTTACTTGGTTCATTGGTTTGCAATCTGTATTTTTCTTTAAATTCTTTTATATCCCAATCAATAGCAGAAGATGTGGGTCTCCCAAACTCTTTTGGATATTTTAGTACTGTCTCTGAAGGTTCTATATCTGCTATCCCAGAAGATATATTTAGAATCTTTGTGAAAGTAGTTTCATCTATTAATTTTTCTTGGATATTACCTTCAAGTATAATTGTTATGGGATCTTGTGCTGTAAGAATCCTGTCTTCTAAATCTATGGATAATTTTGTATGATTTGCCTGCTTTTTTAGATTTGCTCTGAGATGTTTTTCATCTGACTTTATTGTTTCGAAAATCATATCTTCAAAAGGAAACTCTATGTAATAGGTAGAGATGGCAGTACTTTCTTCTTGAGGTAATGACAACTCTATTTCATATCGAAAATTGGTCTCTCCTTTATCAACTATATCGTACTCAACGAATAAATCTTCTTCTATCTCATTTTGTGCCTGAACGAAAGAAGGTGAGACTAAGGCTATGCTAAAGAGAAATATTATTACTAGCGTTATTTTTAACAGGTGTAAAAAACCATTCAAACTTCTCCGGTTTTCTAAGCAACTGTCGAAAAATTGGTGTCTTAGGAGTAATATTATATTTTTTATAGTACTTTTTACAATCAATCTTACGATACTTCTCAATAATTTTATACAAAGGATTTTTCACAATCTCTTTTTTAGCATTTTTCTTTATAACATAATATGACATGCCTTTCATATCATCAAGAACAATTTTATTTTTTGCATTAAAAGGCATAAATTCCAGTGCTATAAGGGGTCTTGTTTTGTTATTGATTAAAGAATAAGCATATCCAGCGGGTATTATTATTTTATTTGTTGATTTAACATTTAGTATTAGAGTTTCTTGATTATTAACATCTACAAATTTCTGGATTATTAGAAGACCACTACCGTTGATAATCTCAATAATCTTATTATATTTAGAACATTTGGTAGCTTTTGTTTTCATGTACTCTATCCCTATAACTTCGGGAGGAATGTGTAATAGATTCGCCTTTATGTTTTTTGCTTTTAGGGCTTTATCAATATCGATGTTGCAAAACTTTGTATACGAAACGTCAATGTTTTGCAAGTCACCGTTTAATAATTGCGGATACAAATCTTCAAATTCATAGACCTTTTTTTTGGAATACTTTACCTCTCCTAGTTCTATACCTTCCTTGGTGTGAAATATTCCCATTCCCGAATTTTTTTTAAGGCTCTTCCTTTGCATATTGAGTTAATTATAGCACAGCATTTTTTATTCTGAGAATGTCTTTATCATTTCCTTGAGGATGTAGGAAATAATTATGAAAAATATTATCGCTATCAGTGAAATAAATTCTATTTCCAAATTCCATATTGTAATATTTTCCTCTACTATCCCTCTAAAAGGGATTAGAACTAAATCACTTTTGTCATATATCCAATGTACAAAAAAGTTTTCTTCATTAGCACCTATAAATTTTAAGAAAAATCGAATAATAACTAAAAGCTTTAGTAGTAATACTATTAAATAAACTATTTTACTAAGAAGTTTTAGCATATCTACCTCCCTTCTAAATACATATCCAATTGCTCTTTGAATTTTATCACACCATTTGCCCATAGACTATCTGGATTTTCTCCACATGGAGGGCAATATATTGGCCCCATATCAAATGGGGTCATTTCTGTACCATAAACTCTTGCAATACCTTCTGAAACTGTTTCAATACCATCTTCCCAACTTCTAAAATGACTCCAATCTCGGGTGGGGTCTCCTCTCCATCCCCAAGCATTATTTGACTGATGTGGTATTAAATTGCCAAAGGCTGATTCAACACCGGAAATGGCTGCAACTAAGCGCCAATCCAACCCATGCCTGTCAGCTTCTCTAACAAGTACATCTGCATGTGGATACATAGGAGAGTTATAATCTATCAGAAATTGCCTCATTGCTGTAATTCTAGGATCAGATGTTATTACTCCTCTAGAAGTTCCCGATTGTTCGAGATCTTGGATTTGCAATTCAGGGATTTCTTCTACATCTGAATATCTTTCACTTCCTATCAAAGGGGATAGTGGTAAGCTGTGGGTTTGTCCATGTACCCGAGCTCTTGAAATGAGTACACTCTCTACAGAGTTTGAGATGGTTGGAGCTAATGATATATATAGAAACAAGAAGAGTATCAAAATGATGGCTATTTGTTTTTTTGTATCTTTGACAAAATTCATCTCTAATAATATATCATACACTGGGCTTAAGTGTAAGTGAGTTTACAATTTGATGCAGAAGAATTAAAATCTACTACTATGTCTTTCACGCACCTTCATTTACATACAGAGTATTCTTTTCTAGATGGCCTAGTACGTATAGATTCACTTATTGAACACTTGAAAGAGTATGACATGCAGTCCTGTGCTATTACTGATCATGGAAATTTGTATGGAGCTTACAAGTTCTATAGTGCATTGAAGCAAGAAGATATGAAACCTGTTTTGGGGTGTGAGATATATATTGCTCCCAGAAAATTAGAGCAAAAAGAGTACGGTGTTGATAATAAATATTATCATGCTGTTCTACTAGCTAAAAATTTTGAAGGTTATCAGAATTTACTAAAGATAGTTTCGAAAGGACACATAGATGGCTTCTATTACAAACCTCGAGTAGATTATGAATTCCTTAAGCAACATAGTAAAGGTTTGATTATGCTATCTGGATGTTTAACGGGAATTATATCTAAACCAATATCGGAAGGAGATTTGAAACTAGCAAAGAAGAATTTAGAGAAATACTTGGAACTGTATGGAAAAGATTTCTATATAGAAATTCAAAGAAATGGTATGGAAGAACAGGATAGGGTAAATGAAGAACTTGTTAATCTATCTAATGCATACAAAATTCCAATTGTTGGAACTTGTGATGCCCATTATTTAGAAAAGGGAGATGCAGAAATTCAAGAAATTCTCTGGTGTATTAGGGATGGAAAAACTATAGATGACCCCACTAGAAAACAACTTGAAACAGATGAGTTTTATGTAAAATCTCCTGAAGAAATGAAAGAACTTTTTAAAGATATACCGGAAGCTATTGAAAACACTCAAAAGATTGTTGATTCCATAGAGGACTTTTCTATTGAGTTTGAGAGAGTAGAGCCTCATTATTTAGATTTACCAGAAGGTAAAACCCCCTTCGAGCATTTAAGAGATTTAACATATCAGGGTTGTGAAGAAAAATATGATGAAGTAACAAAAGAATTAAAAGAAAGAATAGAATATGAATTAGAAGTTATAAATAATAAAGGGTACTGTGATTATTTTCTTGTAATGATGGACTTTGTTTTGTTCTGTAGAAGAAATAATATAGTTGTTGGTATGCGTGGTTCAGGATGTGGTTCTGTAGTAGCGTATTGTATAGGTATTACACATATAGAACCTATCGGTTGGGATTTAGTTTTTGAAAGATTTTTAAACCCTGAAAGAGAATCTCCACCCGATTTTGATATAGACATTGCTGATAAAAGGCGTGAAGAGGTTATTCAATACGCTATTGAAAAGTATGGTGAAGACAATGTTAAACAAATTGCTACGTTTAACAAATTACAAACGAGACAAGCCATAAGAGATGTTTCCAGAGTTATGAATATTGATTTGGAAACTGCAGATGAATTATCGAAAATGGTAGAGGTTGTTTTTGGTAAAGCAAAAGATATCGATTATATGATGGAAAACAATGCAGAATTTAGAGGGATAGTTGAATCTTCTACAGATTTGCAGAGAATGACAAGTATAGTAAAAAAAATATCAGGTATGTGTAGGGGAATTTCAACACATGCATGTGGTGCAGTTATTACTCCTGAACCTGTTGTAAATTATGTCCCTATACAAAGAGATGCCCATGGAGGAGGAATAGGTATGAGCCAATATGAGATGAATGATTTAGAATTTAC
>PWFU01000020.1 GCA_003554185.1 Candidatus Dojkabacteria bacterium | reverse complement strand
TATCATTTGATATTATATGTACTGGTTTTTCTCTTTTAGATGGTTCTAAATTTTTTAGCATATAATAAACCATTTGAGCAACACAAGTAGAATCTTTACCTCCACTTAATCCAATAATCCATGGGCGAGAATCATTGAGATATAACTCCCTCATATTATTCCTTATTGTCTTATAATTCATTGTTAGGTTTTTCCTCCATTAATATCACTAGTATATGAAATTACAGTATATATTAAATTGTTTTGGGGTGGGGTCGTTGTAAGTGAAAATACTAGGCAACTCAAATTATAATTATGTATCTTTATCAATGTAATTTTTTAAAGATATGAATCTAGCAAGCTCATCTTCTTTGTCTATACCTTCTTTTTGCCACCATTCTTTTATAATTTGAAAACCAGTATAAAAGTATTTCTCTAATTCTTCTAACCTATCTTCGTAAACTTCTTTGTAATGTGTAATTATTGAATCGTACAAATCTGCTTTCTTGAAGGTATACATTTTGGCCATTTCTTTGGAAGAAGGAAGACCTTTTAAATCCCTTTCTAATGTGCCTTTTTCTTCTTTGTAGATACAAATCGAAGTTGCCAAGAGATACAGGTCAATTTTATCAGGGAGATTTAATCCCTCTTTAATATTATTAAAAGTTTCATATTCAAGAGATTTGTGAAATATATTTACTTTTCCTTCGCCTTCGAATTTCTCTTCATTAAAGTTTTTAATTTTTTCATTCATAATGTCACCTAGAATGTTTCTATGTCATAATCAATTGGTTCTTGAGGATCCATTATTTCTATCTTAGACTCTCTATCATTTTTTATGTCTATCCAATTCTGATTATTTACAGAAAATATGTTGAACATATCCGCCCTATATTCTTTTTCTGGTATAAGATGTAATATTACCTGTTCTCCTGTTTTTCCTAATTCTTTTAACAATCTTCTATCATGTCCAGGATCAAGTCTGAATAATGGATCATCAATTACATATGGTATTCTCCTGTTTTGGTGCTTTGCTAAATAAGATGAAATTGATATAAAGAAAGCCATAAGGGCAATCTGTCTATTACCTCGGTTAAACTGATTATTTGATACTTCTTTACCATCCTTATTTAGAACCTTAAACGAATAATCACTACTTACCTGGATTGAATGATAAATATCATTCTTTTTACTAACTCTTCTAAGAAAATCAGAAGCTAAGTTATTAATTTCACTTAATAAATCGCCAGTATATTGTTTTTTAGATTCTTTTGTTATGTCAATCAATTCGTTTGCGATTCCTTCGTATTTTTCATATTTTTTTATCTCTAACTGTCTGTCTTTGTTATATTCGTTTTCATTTTCCCTTTCTTTAATTTTCTTTTTTATAACCTCTATTGATTCCTTATAATCGCTAATATCTTTTTCCTTGTTTTCAATTTTCTTTTCATACCCCTCATAATCCCTTAATTTCTTTCGATCCTCTTCTCTTTCTGCTGTCTCTTGTAGATTATTTATTTTATTTCTAGTTTTGATTAAATCTTCTTTGATATCATTATATCTCGAAATATAATCATTAATTTTCCCTTCAACTATATTTATATCTTGCTCGGCATCTTCAAATTCTGCTCTAGCTTTGCTTTCATTCAGAAGGTCTTTATTCTGGTCTAATCTATTAAGTATATCGTCTTCTTCACCCATATAATCAGGGTTTAATTGGGCACTAGCTTTAAGTACCTTTATATCGTCCGAATCAAAATACAAACCGGAATATTCATCCTGTATTGCAGTTTTTATTTTATTTTTAGCTCTTTCATAATCTCTTCTTGAAATTTTTTCTGAGGAATTAAGGTTATCTAATCCTTTTTTAACTATATCCGTAATGAATAAGTAATCTAAATTTTTAGTAAGTTTATCGCTAATCCCAGGTTTTAAATCTTCTAGTTCAGCTTCTTGGTATTCTTTAACACAATCTTCTAATTGGCCTTTAAGATTTTCTTCTTTTGT
Source organism: Candidatus Dojkabacteria bacterium (assembly GCA_003554185.1). GTDB lineage: Bacteria > Patescibacteriota > Dojkabacteria > SC72 > T1SED10-24 > T1SED10-24. The sequence goes on along the minus strand of PWFU01000020.1, from coordinate 8,499 downwards.
TTTTAATTCATCAAAAGTTTTTACGTCTTCTGAAGGCTCACCTTTAAAAATATTATTTTTTTCTTTTTCTAATTTCCTCTTCTCTTTTCTTAGTTCTTCTAAATCCTTATTAATATCCTTTTTTGTTTCTTTCAGGTTCTGGATCTTTTCTTTTAAATCTTCATCTGCTAATTCAGTCCTTTTTTCAGAAATCTTACTCTGTATATGGCCATCTTCTCCAACCATCCTATTTAAAACTTTTTTAACCTCATCGAATTTTTCTATCCCAATTAAGTCATTAAGGTTTTCTTTGATAGTTCCCTTTCTATCTTTGTTGAATCTTTCCAGTACCTGTTCAGCATCGAATACAAAATATTCCATAAGTTCCATACTTACGAAATGCTCATTTATAAATTTCTCCGGTTCTCCAATCGGGTTACCCTGATGAATGATATTGAAATTTTTCCCTTTAAATTTCTTTTCATCCAATACATATCTATTGGACCTTGTTATTCTATATTTTTTCCCTTCGTTTAATATGGAAAGTGAAACTTGAATTTTCGCTTCATCTTCCCCCCTCTCTTTTGAAATTTCTTTTTGTAAATCATTAACCCACTCTTTTAATTCAACCTTATTCTGTTTTAGATAAAGATCGCCATACAAGCACCATAGGATGGCTTTACTTATCGAGGTTTTCCCTGCACCGGTTCTACCAACGTTGAGGGTCATATTTTCCTCTTTTCTGTTTTCTATAAATAATGGTATCTCGGTGTTCCTATATGGTCGAAAATTTTTTAGTTTTAATTTAGTAAATTTCATGAAAGGTCCTCCTCATCTATTTCAACATTAATGTTATTTTCTAGTTTACTAAATATATTCACATTTAAAGTATTCTCTGGAACATTCTGTATATTTTTATTATTTACATAATTGTAAATATCTTTAAGTGCCTTGATTTTCCCCTTTCCTACCTCTTTATCATCACATATCTTTTTTATTACTTCTAACTTCTCATCCATATTACCATTCCTCTATTATTTCATTCAGTTCATTCGTATCAATACCGTACTCTTGCATATTTGTTTCTAATTCATTTCTTTCATTAATATTTAAAGCCTTATCTATAAATTCCCATGGTCTAGCCAAATAAGATATTACGAGACTTCTATAAGAGGGATCTGGGGTATTGGGAAAGGCTACTACATCAAATATTTTTACAATCTTTTCTCTATCTTGAGTGTTTCTAAGGACCCTCCCCCTTCGTTGTACATATTTCCTGGGATTTTTTGAGCAAGATAACAATATTAAAGAGTCACAGGATGGAATGTCTATCCCCTCGTCCAAACACTTCATAGAAAGTACATATCTAACATCGTTTTCTTTAAAAATTTCTAGTGATTGGTCTTCATTATTAACATAAGAATGATAAATAATATATGAGTCAATATTTAACTCATCAAAAACCTCTCTTCCCCTTTCCAATTGTTTTCTTTCGTTAAAATACACAATACATTGGTCAATTTTATCATCCCATTTTAGTAATATGTTTCTTAGTGCATCAAATTTATTATTTGATTGTTTAATTATATTTGCACGTTGAATTAGATTGTATGTATTTAATTCATTCATGGGGTCATGTCCCTCATCAGTCCATAATTCATCATCAAGATTTATAGCTACATCTCTTTTTATTTTTTTTGTCCAATATTCAAAATCTTCTTCCTCCTCTTGAGTTAACCTTACAGGGTTAACATAATAATTGTAATCAGCTAATACACCATCTTTTTGAGCATCTTTTATACCATATTCATATATGATATCACCAAAATAGTTAAAAATTCTATTAGTTCCTTCTTCATCATAGAATCTTTCTGGGGTAGCAGATAGCCCTAATCTGTTTTTAACGTTGGCCAGGTTTGTGTTAATTTTATTAGAATAATTTATAGTTCCATAATTGTGTACCTCATCAGCTATAACAAAGTCAGGTAATGATTTTACATTTTTAAATAAATTATCTAAACTTTGTATAGTTGTGATAAGAAATATATTTGTATCATCTCCTAGCCTTTCCCAAATATCCTTCAAATCTGAGGTGTCATTATTTGGAAATGTGTATATGAGGTTATCATCTTTTAATTTTTTAATTAAAGTTTTCTTCCACTGATCCTTTAATGCGTTTCGATGTACAATTACCAATATTTTTTTACCAGCCCCCTTCTTTTTAATATATTCGTTTAATCCAAAAAGAGCTGTAAATGTTTTTCCAGTACCAGTTGCCATTTTAAATATTCCCTTGAAATTATTTTCCTTTAATTTGTTTATTGCCTTATTTTGATGTGGCCAAGGATTTATTGATAAATCATTTGATATTATCGAATTATTCTTTTTCTTTTGCTTACGTTTATATCTTCTTTCTAAATTTAATTTAATAATTTCTTCTTTTTCAGTTGGAGATTCATTAATCAATTTTTCTTTGGCTGCCTCCGGAAAATCAAAAACTTCAATTTTTTCTCCTTTATTTTCCCAGTATTTATTCATCCTATTTTTTTGTTGTTGAAAACGATATTTATCTTTATCATTCCATGATTTAAAAACATGAAGTTCCTCAATATTATATTTCCAACCATATAGAGTTTCATTTCCAGATCCTGAAAAACAGATTTCGTTTCCTTGATTATCCTTCAATAAACCACCTTTTCTATGAAATTCACCTTGAGTCTCTTTTAATTCAGGTAGATAATTACCATAATCATCTTTTTTTACCGCTATTTTGATTTTTAAATTCCCGTTTGCAATCATCCATGATAAAGCCTTAATATAATCTCTTTCCAATTCTTCTTCTAGTTCCTTAATTTTTAGATTTTTTAAAGTAAATTCCTCAATAACCTCTTTGGGTTTTTTATTTCCTATTTTAATTGATTCAATATCTTTTGACGATAATTTTGTCCAACAAATAAGTTCCATTTTTCCTCCATTAATTATAAATTTAGACATCCCCCTGGCTGCTCCTGCTAATATTGTAGAGGAAAAAGAGCCGGTTAATCTTCTATAAAATTTTGAACGTGAAAGAACTTTTATATAAAAACCTTCTAATAAATTGTCAACATCCGAATCGTAATAAAATTTTATTTGTTCATCTATATCCTTTAAACTCAAATTATCAACACCTTTTTTAGGGTTAATATTTATTTGATCATAAATCTTTCCCTTGTATATTTGTTAAAGGATGCCAGTGAGGGTCGAAGCAGAGGTTCATTAAAGTACGTATGTTACTTTTTACCTGTGTTTTTTGGTTTTAAAGAGAAATAGATAAAATATTCAAAAAGATATTTATAATATCTATGAATTTATCTTTATGATGAAATTAGCAATTACTGCTGATGTTCATTTAACCTCAGGTAAGGAACACCTAGAAAGATTCAATGCATTGGAAGATATAGTAAACCAAATACAAGAGAAAGGCATATATAATTTGATAATTGCCGGAGATGTTTTTGATAAAAATTTTACAAATTATTCAGAATTTGAAAACTTTGCTGAGAAACACTATGACACTAAATTTATCATAATACCAGGGAATCACGATTCACAGTTGAAAAAAAGTATGATGGTACAGGACAATATCAAAATTATAGAAAGTCCTACATTTAAAAATTTTAGCGATGATGGTTTTCAATTTTTTTTCATTCCTTATCACCCAGAAAAAAACATGGGTCAGATAATAGCAGAATATTCAGATGAGCTTAAAAAAGAACAATGGATATTAGTGAGTCATGGAAACTGGACTGGGACTATGAATGAACCGAATCCAAATGAACCTGGAACATATATGCCCCTTACTAAAAAGGTTATTGAGATGTATAATCCTATAAAAGTAATTCTAGGCCATATACACAAAGTTATAAAAGACGAAATAGTTTGTTATCCGGGGTCACCTTGTGGATTGAATATAAATGAAACTGGAAGGAGATACTTCAATATACTAGACGATAAAACTACCAATATAGAGTATAAAAAAGTCAACACAGAGGTACTCTATTTTAATGAAACACTTACTATCATACCTGTAGAGAATGAAGAGGAATTCATCCAAAAACAAATAGATAATACTATTAAAAAATGGAACCTATATGAAGAAGAAAAAGAAAAAAGCATCGTTAGGATTAAAGTTTATGGAGTATCATCCGATAAAAAAACTTTAAAAAAGGTTATCAGACGATCATTTAGTGAATTTGATTTGTACGATGAAATTGATCTAACAAATGTCCATCTTTCAGATGACTTTCAATTATCAGACATATCAAATAAAGTTGTAGATAAAATCGATGAGATGGAATGGTCAGATTGGAAACACGATCCAACTAAAGAGGAGATTATTCAAGAAGCTTTAAAGATAGTTTATGGGTTGTAAATATGCATATAACCATTGAACATATAAATGTAAGAAATCTTGGTCCAATTCAAGAGATAAATGAAGATTTGCGGGATTTTAATCTATTCTATGGTCCAAATGAGATCGGTAAAACCTATGTTGTTGAATTTATAATCCAATCTATTTTCAGAACGAAAGACTGGTCAATCAGACCATTTAAAGGACAAGGTAATATTAAGGTTAGTGGTATCGAAGACAATATCACAGATTTCTCTCCCACTAGCTCTAAAAAAATCGAAGATTGGTTCGAAGAAGGTTCAATAGGATTGCCTCCTGAATTTTCAAAATTATTAGTGGTTAAAGGAGCTGAAATGGAGTTGCGAGATAAAAAAGAAGCTGATAAAATTATACTGAGAAGGTATCTCTCCAGTAAAGAGATTTTGGATGAGGTCCAAAGCAATATTGAATATACTACATACGAAAAAGCAAATATTGAGAACAGGACTATTATAATAGATAAAAGGGGACCAGCTAAAATAAGAGAAGAATTAAAAAAAGAAATTAAAAATATTGGGGATTTAAATTCAGATATAGAAGACAAAGTAATGGGAGGAGAATTAAAAGAACTCACAAAAAAGAAAGAAAAGTTGGAAAAAAGTAAATCAAAGATAGAAAGGGCGAAACGACACAAGGCCTATCAAATCCATAAAGAAATAGAAAATCTTAAAGAAAAGAAAAAAAATATTCACGAAGAGAAATTAGATGAAGCATCTGGGATGATGAAGGAATATGATATAAAAAATCGTGAATTAAAGACTAAAAAGTCAAATTATAATAAATTAAAAGAGAAAGCAAAACATTATGAATGGTTATCCGGAGCTATTGAGACTCATAATAATTTAATTTCTAAAACTGCTAGTAAAAAACCAATCGATATCTATCTAGGCATATTTTTTGTATTAATCGGATTAAGCGCATTATTTACCTTATTTGAATTTTCTATCCTAGCATTAGGATTGATACTAGCATCAATCATACCAGTAGTTATTTACGCACGAAAATTTAATAATTATTTAAGCCAGAAGGTTGAAGTCAAAGAATTAGAAAATATAGAAAAGGAATATAAAAATAGATTCGGTAAAGAGATGTCAGGTTTAGTTGGCTTAAAAGAACAGAAAAAGAAAAAGGAAGAAGCATACCACGAAAAAAGAAAGGAAGAAAAAGATATTAGAGAATTGGTAAAATTAGTAGAAGATATTAAAACAAAAATAATCCATTATTTTAAGGAAAATTTTAGTGCTGAAGTAGATGAAAATGATTGGGATGATGAGTTGATACGACTCAAAAAAATAAGGAAAAAAATAAGGAAAAAATTAGATGATAAAAATACCGACCTGTTAAAGTTAAATGTCGAGGAAGACGATTATCTTAAAGTGGAACAGCAAATTGAGTATGACAAAAATGAATGGCAGGAAACTTGTGAAGAATTAGAAAAAACAGAAAAAGAAATTAAAAAGCTTGAAGAAGAACACGGTGAAATAAAAGAAGAAACAGTTGATTTAACTAAAGCAAATTACAATGACGACTGGAATATTATTATATCGAAACTGAAGGAAAAAAGAAGGAAAGACATTAAAAGATATAAACAAATAACATCCAAAATTGAAGGATCAATCGCTGTTATGGAAGTTATAAATGAACTTAGAGAAACTGAAGATGAAAAAATTAAAGAAAATCTTGGATCTGATGTGATCCAAAAACCACTAAAAGATATAACAGATAGATACAACAAATATAAATTGGAAGACGAAACGCTTTACCTTTCTGATGAATTTTTTGATTTTCCATTGAATGAATTAAGCACTGGGGCACAACATCAAGCCTTGATCGCATTACGCATGGGCTTTGCCTCTAGAATTTTAAAAGACAAAAATATGTTTTTAATATTTGATGATGCATTTCAATATTCAGATTATGAAAGACGAGAAAATCTTGTTGAAAAAATTTCAAATTTAGTTAGAAATGGTTGGCAGGTTATTTATTTTACTATGGATGATCATATAAAAGATTTACTTGAAAATAAAGGGAAAGAATTTGGAAAAAATTACAAATACTTTGAATTAGAAGATTATGTAAAAATATCATAAAATCTAAAGAAAATTGTCTGTGAGTATGGTTCAGAATAGATTAAGGTATATGGGGGTAGCGGTTTACCAATATTTCAGAAAATAATCATATTCTCCCCCGAGCAGGCTTTTCTGAGGTGCTTAATCCAACACAGTCCGGAAGATCTACTAGAATTCTTTAATAATTGTATCGGATCATATAGCAAATTCTGTATAAAACGTAGGCTTTCGAGGATAAAGTGGAGAGAGTGAAGGGAGTTCCACTACAGGGAGCGTGGTTGTGGTTAAGGCACATCACACTTCACTTACAACATCTCATAATTAACTTTAAACTATCCTTTTATTCATCACAATTTAGATCGTTAAGACACTATAAAATTACTAGATGAATCGTACTTCTACTCGCAGTCATTCGTTCTTTACCATGAAGATTCACTACAGCTTTTAAAACAATTACCTGCAAATTCCATCGAGACATGATCTTCGTTGATCCACCTTACTTACTTTCAGACGGAGGATTCACCTGCAGCGGTGGAGAAAGAACATCCGTAGATAAGGGAGATTGTAACAAACCGGAAAAATTCCAGAATGATGTGGAGTTTCATAAAAAGTGGATCTCTTTATGCAGACGAGTTTTGAAAAATGAGGTACGATATGGATTAGTGGAACTTATCATTTGATATACAAGTGGGGTTATCTGCTACAGAAAATGAACTTCAAGGTCCTTAACGATATATGCTGGCATAAGCCAAATGCTCATCCGAACTTGAGCACAAGGTACTTCATAGCTTCCCATGAAACATTGATATGGCTACGAAGAGTAAGAAACAAACCATACACTCAACTATAAAAACATGAAGAACGGGTACTTCCCAGAGGAAAATTTAAAGAAACCGTACAAACAGATGTGCTCCGTCTGGTACACCCCAACAATTCCACAAAAAGAGAAAGGCATCGGTAAGCATCCAACACAAAAACCGTTAGCTCTTCTTATAAGGGTCGTTATTTCATCCACTAAAAAAACGATCTTGTCCTGAACCCTTTCACGGGGACATCCACTACAGGCATGGTCGCTTACCAAAACGATAGGGAATTTATCGGTATAGACTCCAATAAAGAATTTATTAACATCTCGGTAAAGAGATTCAAAGCCTGAAGAAAAATAAAAAACAAAAAACACTGATTGATTTCAAGAACGAAGGGAAATCATGAATATATTTTAAGAAACATTGATAATTATTTATCCATATTAGAGTAAAATTGAAAGATATCTTAGAATATTATATTTAATTCATTTTTATCTATCATTTTTTTATGACTTATTCTACTAATTTAAACATATTTCGATTTATACTATTCTTAGAATTCATCCTCAATATTTTCAATATATCCTTTCTTTTTTTCTTTTTTGGATATTTTGTGAATATAACTAATCAAATTATCAAGTGGTGAACCAGATTGTTCTAAAACTTCTTTTTTAATAATCTCTATACCGCCATTAGCAAATTCCTGTGCCATGTCAATTTTTTGCTTTAAAAATTTTTCATCAGAGTCTATTAACAATCTTAGATCCGATGTGGTAGATAGAACAATAGCGTCAATAGCCATTTTGTTTTCTTCCGATAAATATTCCCAGAAAATTTCACCTTCTTTCCCAGAATCAGTTAGGGGTTTTCTTTCGTCATTAGCAAAACCTATGCAAACAGCAAGTAAAAACAGATCTTTATAAGAATTAAATATTGACATTTCTGACTCATTACTAACTAAGGGATCCCAAATTTCTTTTTTCTTATCATAGTATAATCGAGGTTTTGCCATGTTTATACCTCCCCGATTACAGTATATTCATAATCGTTATGTTCTTCTTTTGGATTATTATATTCAAGCCGATAAACCTTTCCAGATTTTGCCCTCATTGCTCTTTCAACTTCACCTTTCCATTGAGAACTTGTCACTAGTACAACCAATTGTTCAGCTAAATTTGGCATTCCTTCAGCAATTCTTTCTTTATGTTTTTCATCT
>PWFU01000114.1 GCA_003554185.1 Candidatus Dojkabacteria bacterium | reverse complement strand
TGTATAAGGTGGGAGGGTTAATTGGTGCTACGCTTTCCGAGGATGCACTTATTAAAGAAAGTTTTTCAACGGGTGATATTACTGGCTCTGGAGAATATTTTGAATTCTTTTTTGATCTTTATTCAGGGACAGGGGGGATTGTTGGAACAATGGCAGTAGGTATGGATATTCGTGATGTCTATAGTACGGGAGACATTACTGGAGGTTTAAATGTTGGTGGTATTTTAGGTGATACTGTTTGGTATTCCGGTTCTGTTGAGAACACCTATTCGACTGGTAAAATAACTTCCCTTTATGAGGTAGGTGAAGGTTATGAGTTGGAGACTACTGGTATAGGGATGGGTGGTATAGCAGGTAGGCCACATAGTAATATACTATATAGCAATTTTGCACTTAATTCTAGTTTACACAGATACGGGCATGATTTTGATGCGTTTGACATAGGTAGGGTTGCTGGGCGTTCTCTTTCAGTGGGTGAAGATAATTATGCATTAGAGGATATGTTGCTTTATGAAGAAGGTGTTGAAATGTCTTTCCCTGGTGATGATGGTTGTGGTGAAGACATAACTGTAAATGATTCTAAAAAGCAAGAAACATACGAAAGTGTTGGTTGGGATTTTGATAATGTTTGGAATATAGATGAAGGAGAAAGTTATCCTTATCTAAGGAATGTATCTAATTGATCTTCTTGCAAGTAGTTTTCTTTCATTGTAGAATCATTCGGTTGATTAAGTTTCTTCGCATTTATGAATCTATTAAAAGAAAACGCTAATATCTTCTTACCGGTTTTGGGTTTAGTTGCTGTGATAATAGCAATGGCCTTTGTTGATCTAGGCCCTGAAGGTGATTTAATAGGTGTTTTGAACGGAGTTGAGAGAGATGTTTACAAAGAAGAACCTGGAATGGATTTAAAAGAGGGTTATGATTATGGAGCTGAGGTTAAGACGAATTATGGTAATTTTGAGATAAATCTGTTTGAAGATATAGCTCCGAGAAATGTTAATAATTTTATCTTCTTAGCTGAAGAAGGTTTTTATGATGGCTTGCAATTTTATAGAATTATCCCAGAGTTTACTATTCAAGCTGGATATGTAGATGAAGAAGAAGTTATCCATTATACAGTTGAAGATGAAATCAGAGGTTTTGTAAGGTTTGAAGATTATACTGTAGCAATGACGAATGAAGGGGAACCGAATACTAATAGGTCAGATTTTTTTGTAACATTGGCTGATAGTGATGTAGGGCATTTGGATGGTGATTATACAATAATAGGGGAGGTAAGTGATGGTTCCAGTGTTGTTGAAAGAATTGGTAATGTTGATGTTGGAGATGACTTTGTCCCAGAGGAAGAAATTGTTATTGAAGAAATTGTAATAAAAAAGGAAGAATAATAGCATTCTTTTTTAATATTCCCAGATTATTATATGTAGTATGGAAAAAAAGTATTACATATTTTTTGGTGTTGTAGCCTGTTTCTTTTCTTTTCTTGGTTTTTTATTAACAGCAATTTTTTATTGTGAAGAATGTGATGGTACAGAATGTTCTTTGGAAGAGGTTGCAGAAGAGGAAGAAGAAGGAGAGGATGAATGTGACTTCTATGTCGATGTTAGTGGTGCAGTAATGGAACCACAAGTGGTATGTATGCAAGAAGGAGAAATTGTTAATGATGCTATACAGGGAGCTGGTAATGTAAATCCCCAAGCATATTCTTTTAAATATTTTGCTCAAAGAATCAACTTGGCAAGGGTGGTGGAAGCTGAGGAAAAGATATATGTACCGTTTTATAACGATGTGGTTTGTAAGCTTGAAAAGGATGAAGAAGTTGAACGTGCTAAAGACGTTGTTGAAGAATTAGATTTAGATAAAGATAGTCTAAAAGGGGAATTACCTAATGTTGAAGAAGTGAAAGAAATTGAATTAGATGAATCAGAAAGTGAGGAGGTAGAAAGTGATGAGGATTGTATAAACATTAATGATGCTTCTCAGCAAGAATTAACAGAATTGGTAGGAGTGGGAGACGCTAGGGCTAACGATATTATAGGAGGGAGGCCTTATAGTTCTATTGAGGATATAAAAGATGTTCCCGGTATTGGAGATGCAACGTATGATAATATAAAAGATTTTATATGTATTTAAATGTCTTTTTTAATAAGAATAAAGAGTGGTTTTGCATATATTATCGACAGGAAGGCTCTTTTAATATCACTAACCTATATTTTATCTCATATTTTATTTTTATATCTTTCATGGCTTGGTTTGGTCCTTGTTCTCATAGTTGGATTATTTCTTATATCTAAAGGTTTTAAGGTCTTTATTTTAATTCTAATTGTAGTTTTGATATGCGGTGCTAGAAACTATGCTGACCTACATACTGAGCAAGAAGTTCGAGATCATGTTGATGAAAAGTATTTAGACGAATATGTTGAATTAGAAGGTTATGTATATAGTGAGCCTGATTACAAACATAAATATGCTCGAGTAGTCTTTAATGTTGATGATGGATATGAAAACTTTCTAGTTCAGGGAAATGTCTCTAGATTTCCACGTTTAGAAGTAGGACAAGTTTGTACAATTAGAGGAACATTAAATGAGCCTGAAAGCTTTAATGATTTTGATTATAAAGCATATTTAAGAGACAGAAGGATTTATTATCTAATCAGTTATCCTGAATTGAATTGTCTTGATGAAAAAGACGGCTTTTGGGTAATGAATTATCTTATGGGGTTTAAAAATGATGTTAGGAGTGTTGTTGAGAATCGTTTACATGAACCCCAAGCTTCTATTTTTCTCGGTGTTTTGTTTGGTGAAAGAAGGGTTTTTGAAGACTCTTTTCAGGAAGCCTTGCAAGTGGCTAGTATTACTCATATTATCGTAGCTTCTGGCTATAATGTTTCTATTATATATTTGGGTATAAATAGGGTGTTCTTTTTTCTTCCTAAGAGAAGTAGAACGTTGTGTACAATTTTTTTAATTTGGGTTTATTGTGCTTTAGTTGGTTTTACACCCTCCATTATTAGGGCGACTTTGATGCTCTCGTTAACACTATTGGCTGTATATTATGGTATGGTTTCTAACATTCATATTATATTTTTCTTCAGTATATTGATATTTATTTTCATTGATCCCAGGATAGTTTCTAGCTTTGGGTTTCTTCTATCAGTCTCTGCGACGGGGGGACTAATATATATCACACCCATTATTGATGAACTGCTGAGTAGGTTGTTGGATGCTTTTGTTCCATTAGAAAATTTGAAAAATTCTATTTATAAATTTTTACAAAATTATTGCGTACCTAGTATGGCTTGTACGGTTGTTACGATCCCGATAATAGCTTATGGTTTTCAAAAGATATCTATTGTAGGTGTTGTTACTAATATGATGATTTTACCTGTTTTGGAATATACTTTAATGCTTGGTCTTGTAACTATTTTTCTAAATTATTTGTTCCCGTTAATTGTTGATTTTCTATTTATGACAATATGGGTGCAGTTAAAATATTTTGAACTTGTAGTAAGCTATTTAGGCAGTTTGGACATAGTGTCTTATGAAATAGATATGAGTATCTCTATAGTAATTTGTATATATATTTTATTATGTATATTTATAATTAAATTTGCTCCTTTGGATGGAAGAAATTATTATTTAAACATTTATGAAAATAATTAGTATCTTATTTAATAATATAGTCTTGGTGATTACTTTGGTTATAGGGGGGTATTATACCTTTAGCTCTTTGGAGTACGAGCCTAGAGTGGTATTTATGGATGTCGGGCAGGGAGATGCAATTTTAATGATTGATGAAAACGGACATAAGATATTGATAGATGGTGGTGATGGTGACTATATTGTAAATATAATTCCCGATTATTTGCATCCTAGAGATAGAAAGATAAATACATTGATACTTACACATCCACATCAAGACCATTTGTCAGGCTTAATAGACATTGTTGAAAGATACGAAGTAGAGCAAATTCTGTTCTATCCTGTTTGTTATGATTCAGAGTTATACAATTACTTTTTGGGTATTGAAGAAGAAATTAAACCTATACAAAGTGATTATGAATATATTGGGGAAGCTTTTGATTTGGAACTTTTGTATCCGTTAGAAGATTCTACATTGGATGATTTTAAGGTTTATTCGAATATAAATAATGCATCCATAGTTACGCGTTTAGTATCTGAAAAGGGAACAATGATATTTATGGGAGATGCTGAACATGAACAAGAAAATGTTCTATTGCAAGAATATAGCGGTTTTGAAATGAATTCTGATATTCTTAAAGCAGGACATCATTGTTCTAGGACTGCTAGTGGAAGAAAGTTTCTAAAACAAGTTGATCCTAAATATGCAATTTGTTGTGTCGGAGAAGATAATCGTTTTGGTCATCCACATGATGAAGTTATAGAGAAGTTTGAAGAGTTTGATATTGAATATGATTTGCTCTATAAAACTGGAGATATTGTTTTTAAATTCTAGCTAAAAATATTACGTGGTTGTATAATGAAATATAATTAATTTTTTATTAATGTATGTATGTCAAAAAAGAAGAAAAATAGAAATGCAAGTAAAGATGGAGAAAATTTCCAAGCATCGCAAGCAGGCAAGTCTGATCAGTCTAATACTCAAGTGAAATTACCAGCTGAGGTTGTGCCTGGTATAAAGGTTTTGGTCGTGATGTGTGTCGGTGTTTTACTTTTGCAAGGAATGCTTTTTGCTATAAGTTCTTTTGATATTGATGAAGTTACCGAAACATCTGATGAACAGGTTGCCGGGGCTTATACATACAAAGGAGATTTTGGTTGTGAGGAATATATTTCTTTTTACGAAGAAGTAGATGGTGTGGTTGATAACGAAGATTTGGAAATGTATCTTAGTCAAACTTATGAGTATTGTAATTTGGAAATGGATGATGATTCCAATATTTGGTTTGATATTTTCAGGTAAAGGTAGGACTATCTAAACATAAATTTTTATGCGCTTCTTTGAATATTTATTGAATATCTTGTGCTTCTGGAGATATAAGTGGGGTGTTTCGAATGACACCCTCTCCTATAAACTGGCGGAATTGTTGGATATTTCCAGAGGGTCTGTTTTTCTTTTTGAAAACGCTAGATCTGCTCAGTATATTTTTCTAAAATCTTTAAATTTGAGAAAAAAGAATAGTGTTGCTCTTCAAGCATTTACCTGTAATGCAGTAGTAAATCCTATTCTTTGGGTTGGTTTAAAGCCGCTGTACATCGATATTGGTTCCAAGACTTTAAATATTTCTTTGGATTCTCTCTACGAAAGGATCGATTCTGATACAAAAGTTGTTGTCATTCAACATACTTTTGGTACTCCTGTGTTCAAAGAAAGAGAAGATTTTGAAAAATTTATTGAAGAAATGCATAGTAAAGACATTATAGTAATTGAAGATTGTGCTCATTGTTTAGGAGGCTCTTTGGATGGTAAAAAATTAGGTACTTTTGGAGATGCGTCTATTTTTAGCTTTGGAGTAGAGAAGGTTTTATCTACCAGAGTAGGAGGAGTCTTGGTTGTTAACAACAGTAAATATATTTCAAAGGTTTGGGAAGAATTTAATAACTTACACCCTGTAGGGTACCTTAGTTCTTTTTTGTGGTTACTAAATCCTGTTATTTGGAGAATTATTAGGTGCTTGGGGGGAACAGATAGTTTAGCCAGATTTTTTAGGAATTTGGGGTTGCTTAATATGGGCTTTTTTAATAGCGAGCTATTAGGGAAGAAACCAAAGCATTATCCTAGGAAACTATCTAATGTTTTATGTAATGTAGTAAGTAAAGAGATAGATTGCTTGAGCTTAAATTTAAAGCACAGAAAAAGGATTTCGGAGATTTATGAGCAAAAATTTTCTAGTGTTAAGGAGGTTGAGCTTGTGGAACATTGTAAGCTTAAAGATATTTCCTTTCTTAGATACCCCCTAATTTGTGAAACCTCAAGTTTGGCCAGTGATTTGTTCCAATTTTTGAAGAAAGAGAGAGTTAACGTAGGTGACTGGTATTGCCCGGTTGTTTATCCTCATTCTACAAGTTTGAAATCTATGAATTATGAAAAAGGGAGTTGTCCTGTAGCTGAGGATATTGCTTCTAGGATTGTAAATCTACCTACCGGGGAGTCAATTAGTGTAGAATATGCAGAAAGAATTTGTGAGGGTATAATTTGTTTTTTTCAGAATTATGGAAATAAAAGAAATTAAGGATAAAAATATTTGGGAAGAGTTTGTTTCTTTATCGAGTTATGCGTATTTTAATCAGTCTTGGCAATGGGGTGAGTTTGAAAGAAAAGGGCTTGGAAAAAAAATCTTTAGAATTGGTTTTTGGGATAGAGAAAAACTTGTTGCAGTATGCTTGTGTGTAGAAGAGATCAGTCGCTTTGGTAAGTTTATATATTGCCCTAGAGGGCCAATTCTGCGTTGGGAGGATAGAGGTATCAGAGAGAGTGTGGTTAGACTATTAATAGACTATTTTAGAAGTAAAAAATATTTTTGTTTAAGGGTTGATCCGGCTATTTTGAAGACAAAAGATGACATAATTAATACCTTCTATAATCTTGGTTTTCGTGATGCAGTAAATTTTATACAAGCAGAAAGAGTATGGATTTTAGATATAGAAGGTAAGAGTGAGGAAGAACTTATGCAGGGCATGAGAAAAAAAGCAAGGTATACTTTGAAGCAAGCTATGAAAAAAGATTTTGATGTTGGAATATCTTCAAATCTGGAAGAGTTTAAAACCTTTGTTGATATATTGGATGATATATCTATAAAAAAGAATTTTCCGACTGTTAGTAAAGATTATTTGATTCAGCAGTTTAAAATATTGGGGGATTTTTTTAGATTTTTTTATGCTAAATATCAAGATGAAATTGTAGCTGGAGGTTTTTTTTCTTTCTATGGTAATGAATCTGCTTATTTGAGAGGAGCTATGTCTGATAATCCTAGTAGTTCTGAAGCCTCTTATTTAGTTCAATGGGAAGCTATAAAGTATGCCCAAGAATTAGGTATGAAAAGGCATAATTTTTGGGGGGTTGCAGAGGATAAAAATTATCATCCTGGGTATCCTGCTTTTGGTTATAGTAAGTTTAAAAAAGGTTTTGGAGGTTATGTAGAGGAATATATGAGGACTAAAGATTTTGTTTATAATATGGTAAAATACAGGATGTTGAGACTCAATGAAGGGTATAGAAAGATCAAATATCGAGGATGTAATTAGTGGAGTACCCGTAGCTCAAATGGATAGAGCAACTGTCTTCTAAGCAGTAGGTTGTAGGTTCGAGTCCTGCCGGGTACGCTTTTGTACCTGTAGCTCAATAGGATAGAGCATTGGTTTGCGGAACCAAAGGTTGTAGGTTCGAATCCTGCCAGGTACGTGTTAAACCCCTAGAATTTTTTCTAAAAAATGATTTTTGTCTCCCTCGAGAGTGTTTAATTGTCAATAGTATTATAGATTTTATTTATAATTCTATCTTGTATTCAAAAATTGGAATAAATGATTGAAACTACAATATATAGTTGTTAAACTATAAGTAATATACTATAGATTGTATCTGCTCTTTAATTTTAATCATATTCTTATGAGGTGCCCATATTGTGGTTCAACAGATGTTAGGGTCTTAGATAAAAGAGATAATCTGCAGGAAGGAACGATTCGTAGGAGAAGACAGTGTGGTGAATGTTCAAATAGGTTTACAACTTATGAGAGGAGCGAGAATGTTGATTTGAATGTTGCTAAAAGGAATGGTTTGGTTGAGGCTTTTAATAGAGAGAAGTTGGAAAAGGGTATATCAAAAGCTGTTAAGAGGGATGAATTATCGTCAGAGGAAATTAAGCAGGTAGTTGATGATGTAGAAATGGATCTTTTAAATAAAAAGGAGAGTGTGGTAAGTTCCAAAGAAATTGGGGAATTAGTATTAAAGCGCTTCAGGAAGATTAATCCTGTTGTCTATATGAGGTTTGCTTCAGTTTATAAGAATTTTAGTAGTTTAAAAGATTTTAAGGATGAAATTAAGAATCTCGAGAATTAACATCTCAATTTTTGTTTATGGCAAAAATAGATAAAATTGAAAAACGTGATGGTAGGTTAGCGGATTTTGATAGCTCTAGGATTATGCAAGCTATAGAAAAAGCTATGATTGCTGTTGGGCAAAAGGATTCTGAAAAGGCTGAAAAGGTTACTCGGGATGTATTGAGTGCTTTGGAGGAGATGGAAGAAAATGGATATCCGAATGTTGAACAGGTGCAGGATTTAGTGGAAAAATATCTAATGATTGAAGGTTGTTATGATACTGCTAAAGCATACATTCTGTACAGGGATTTGCGCTCTAGATCTAGGAATATAAATAATTTGTTGGATGTTGGTAAACAAATAAATTCTTATGTGGATAGACAAGATTGGAAATTAAATATTGATTCGTCTATAGATTATCATTTGCAGGGATTATATAAGAATATAGTTAATGAGGTTTCTGAGAGGTATTGGATGAATGAGGTTTATACCGAAGAAATGAGAACCTTACACGAAAACAAGGACTTTCATATTCATAAGAGTTCTTCAATTAGTGCATATTGTGTTGGTTGGGATTTGCAGGATTTATTACTTGTAGGATTTAGGGGGGTTGAAGGTAACGTTGAATGTACTCCTCCTAAGCATCTTAGTACTGCTTTAGGGCAATTAGCTAACTTTCTTTATACACTTACTAATGAGGCTCCTGATGGTGCTGTTGCTATATCTAGTTTTGATACTTATATGGCGCCTTTTATCAGGAAAGAGAAACTGAGTTACAAGAGGGTGAAACAAGCCTTGCAGTCCTTTATATATAATATGAATATGCCAATGAAATCGGGTGGGCAAGTGGTTTTTTCCAATGTTACTCTGGATTTAAAAGTACCAAAACCTATGAGGGAAGAGTCGGTGATTATAGGTGGGGAGCCCCAGGATAGTAAATATGGCGAGTATCAAGAGGAGATGGATATGTTTAATCAAGCATTGGCTGAAGTTTATACCGAAGGTGATGCAAAAGGAAGGGCTTTTACTTTTCCAATCCCTACATATAATATAACTGGGGATTTTGATTGGGACAACAAAGCTTATGATGGTATATGGGAAATGACTGCGAAATATGGAATCCCATATTTTGCAAATTTCGTTAATAGCGATATGAGTGTTGAAGATGCAAGGTCAATGTGTTGCCGTCTTAGAATTGATAATAGGCAATTGCATAAGAGAGGAGGTGGTTTTTTTGGTGCTAATCCTTTGACTGGTAGTATAGGCTATACAACAATCAATCTTCCTCGAATTGGTTATATGTATCAAGGTGATAAGAAAGGTTTTTACAAGAGACTAAGATATTTAATGGATGTGAGTAAACAAGTACTTACTTTACGTAGGAAATTGGTTGAGGATCTTACAGAAAGGGGTATGTATCCCTATTCTAGATTCTATCTTAGATCTGTGAAAGAGAGATCCGGCTCTTATTGGTCTAATCATTTTAGTACTATTGGGATTATAGGAATGAATGAGGCTTGTATAAACTTTTTGGGTAAGGATATTGCTACAGAAGAAGGCCAAGTTTTTGCTAATGAGGTTCTAGATTATATAAATCAGGTTTTAATAGACTATCAGGAGGAAGGGGAGGAATTATATAATTTAGAAGCTTCACCGGCTGAGGGAGCTTCATATTCTATGGCTAAAAGAGATAAAGAGTTGTATCCCAATATTAAAGTGGGAAATGAAAAAGATTTAAGTGATCCTAATGTTAGACCATATTATACAAACTCAACTCACTTACCAGTTGGGTATACAGATGATATTTTTGAGGCTTTGGATTTACAGGATGGTTTACAATCAAAGTATACTGGAGGGACAGTATTTCATGCATTTTTAAGTGAACGTCTTAATAGTGGTGATGAAGCTAAGAGAATGGTACAAAAAATTACGGATAATTATACATTACCTTACGTTACTCTGACTCCAACTTTTAGTATATGTACTGAACATGGATATATTTCTGGTGAATATTTTCTATGTCCTGAATGTAATAGAGAAACTTTGGTGTATAGTCGGGTAGTTGGGAAAATTACTCCTGTGCAACGTTGGAATGCTGGTAAGCAGTCAGAATTTAATGATCGTCGAGAGTATAGTGTAGATAGTACTTAATGTTATGTTTAAAAGATATCAAAATACTAAAAAATCTTGGATAGATGTTATAGAATTAGTAGAAGGCTATATTGCTGATACAGATTGGCGAGTGAGAGAGAATAGTAATTCATCTTATTCGTTACATGGATTAAATACTCATATTGCAACTAAAGTTCAGTCCGATTATTGGCTTCATAAAGTTTATCCTAAAGAAATAAGTGAATTACATGAATCCGGTGATTTTCACATACATGACTTAGGCTATATTTCTACTTACTGTGTTGGTTGGGATTTAAGAGATTTCCTTTTAAAGGGCTATACAGGTGTCCCTGGTAAGGTGGCTTGTTCTCCAGCTAAGCATTTACATTCCGCTTTGGATCACCTTAAAAACTTGTTTTTTGTCCTAAGGCATGAAGCAGCAGGTGCACAAGCAATTTCAAGTTTTGATACATATCTCGCACCATTTATACGTCATGATAATCTCTCTTATAACGAGGTTAAGCAGTTATTACAGTATTTTGTTTTTAATATGAATGTTCCTTTAGACAAGGGTTTTCAGGCTCCATTTACTAATGTTAGCCTTGATATTAAACCTACGGGGACATTAGCAGACGAGGGTGTTGTTGTAGGAGGAGAACTTCAAAAGGAAACATATAAAGAATTTCAGAAAGAAATGAATGTTTTTAATGAGGCCTTTGCTGAAGTTATGATGGAGGGTGATATGTCGGGTAGAGTTTTTACTTGGCCCATTCCTACATATAATTTGACCCAAGATCTGGATTGGGATGATCCTATGATGGATCCAATATGGGAGATGACTGCAAAGTATGGAATTCCATATTTTTCCAATTTTATTAATTCGGATATGAACCCGGAAGATGCCAGGTCAATGTGTTGTAGATTGAGAATAGATAATAGGGAGTTGAAAAGGAGAGGGGGTGGATTGTTCGGCGCAGACCCATTAACAGGAAGTGTTGGCATAGTAACTATTAATCTGCCAAGGTTGGGTTATGTATCCAAAGACAGGAAAGATTATTTTAAAAGACTTCGCAAATTGATGGATTCTGCTAAAGAAAGTTTGATGATTAAGCGTGATGTTATCGAAGATACTACAGAGAGAGGATTGTACCCATATTCAAGATATTATCTAAGTAGTGTAAAAGAAAGGTTTGGTAAATATTGGGGTAATCATTTTAATACAATAGGTATAAATGGGATGAATGAATCTTGTCTTAATTTTCTAGGCAAAGATCTATTTTCAGAGGAGGGTAGAAGTTTTACTCTTGAACTTTTAAATTATATGAGAGATTGTATGCAGGAATATCAAGAGGAAACAGGTGTTATGTTTAATTTGGAGGCAACGCCTGCGGAAAGTACTGCATATAGATTTGCGAAAAAAGATAAGGCGAAATATCCAGATATTGTTGTTGCTAATGAAAAGGCTGCACAAAAAGAAGCGTTTGCTCCTTTCTATAGTAATTCTACGCAACTTCCTGTGGATGCGACTAATGATCTATTTGAAGCTTTGGATCATCAGGATGAAATACAATGTAAATATACCGGAGGAACGGTTTTTCATGTTTTTGTTGGAGAAAGATTACCTTCTAAAGGTAGTGCTAAAAATTTGGTTAAAAAGATAGCAAATAATTACAAATTGCCCTACTTTTCTATAACTCCAACCTTTAGTGTATGTCCCAAACACGGATATATCCACGGTGAACACGAATTTTGTCCTATGTGTGATGAGGATATAGGGTACAGGGGTTGAAAAAATAAATAATTTGTTTAGAATGTTAGTAGTATGAAAAATAAAGAATCTGAAAGAACAAGATGTGAAATTTATTCTAGAGTAGTAGGTTATTTAAGTGAAGTTCATTGTTGGAACAATGGTAAGAGAGCGGAGTGGGGGAAGAGGAAAACATATCATGTTTGATTGAGATGATTATAGCTGGATTACAGAAAGTGTCTTTGATAGATTATCCAGGACAGGTTGCTTGCGTAATTTTTACTTATGGGTGTAATTTTCGTTGTAAGTTTTGTCATAACCCCGACTTAGTTATAGAAGAGCCTCAGACCGATTGTGCTCTTAGCCAAGAAGATTTTTTAGAATTCCTTGATATGAGGAGAGGCAGACTCGATGGTGTAGTTATTACTGGGGGAGAACCTCTTTTAAATTCTGACTTGAAAAATTTCATTTTCCAAATAAAGTCTAAAGGTTTTTTGGTTAAACTAGATACCAATGGTTCTTTTTCTGAAGAATTAGGAGATTTATTAAAAGATGGGTTACTTGATTATGTTGCTATGGATGTAAAGACTAGTTTAAGAAAATATCCCAAACTAACAACCTTTGAAAAAGTAGAAAATATCTCAAAAAGTATTAAAATAATAATGGATCAAGCTCCTGATTATGAGTTTAGGGGAACTGTGGTCAAAGGTATTCATACAAAACAAGATATAGAGGATATGGCTAAGCTAGTTAAGGGTGCAAAAAGATTTGCTATACAAAACTTTGATGGAGAAAAAACTATCTCTGGCGATTTAGGACAGAAAAACGCTTTTAAAAGAGGTGAGCTGGAAAGTTTTTCAAATATATTTAAAAAGTATGTTGGAGAAGTTTTGATTAGAAATTTATATTAATTTGATATAATATGGGAGAGGTTGCACCCATAGCTCAATTGGATAGAGCGTCGGTCTTCGGAACCGATGGTTGGGGGTTCGAGTCCCTCTGGGTGTATGTATATTATACTTTATGCTATGAAAATCAAAGCTCCAAAAAAAATTCTTAAAAAAAACGAATTTTATATTCTCATCGGACAGGATATTAACAATTATGTATCCAAAAGTAGAGATATTGTAAAAGAGTTACAGAAATTTGAAAAAAATGTAGCAAATATTAATGCGCTTGTTAATTCATTTCGATTGTTTTTACTAAAAAATGAGATAAATGGTGATTATGCGGATCTAAGTAAATTTTCTGGAGATATAAAGGTGGACTTTAAAGAAGGAAACACCTTTTTATATGACAGCAAGGTAAAATCTCATAGTAAAAGCCAGAAAAATAAGAAGGGGAGATTCTCAATAGAAACTTCTTCTAGAGATGTGGTTTTTGTTGTTAGGAGAGATTTAGTAGAACACAAAAATAAAGGGGAAGAGTTTTGGCAGAATCTTTCGGACTTTGCCAGGTATTGTCAGGAAGTTTTTAAAGGAAGGTGGGAGGTGTATAAAATGGAGGTTAATAATAACAGTATAGATATTCCCTATAAGGTTAAAAAAGAGCAAGAAAAGGAAGTTGAAGAAAAAGGAAACAAAGGTATTCGGAAGAGAAGATCCTCTTCTTTAGGACTTATAGATTATAATACAATGGTTTACTTTTTAAGTGAAAAAATACGTCTAAAATTGGTAAATTATTATCCAGATGTTGAATTTTTGGATGATTTGGTAGTTTCTAAGTCTCAAAATTTGGATTTTGGACATATTTCTTCAAACGTAGCTTTTAAAATTTCAAAAGAAGTTGGACATAGCCCTTTTAATGTTGCGGAGGATATTGCAGTGAAACTAGGTGGTGAAACTGAATTCTCTCATATTTTTGCAAAAATTGAAGTAGCTAAGAATGGTTTTATTAATTTTTTCATTTATGATAAGTTCTTAATGGAGTTTTTAACAGAAAATACGTTTAATATAGGGGCCCATAGAGTTCAATTACCTGAAAATAGTAATATTTTGATTGAAAGTCCTAGTGCTAATCCTAATAAACCTCTACACGTAGGACATTTATTAAATGTTTGTCTCTCGACCTCTTTGAGTGCTATTTTTTCTGAAATAGGTTTCAACGTATATAGAGATAATCTAATTAATGACAAAGGACTGCCGATATTTAAACTTGTTTGGGCTTATCAGAACTATGCTGATAAAGGTACTCCAGATAGTGAAAATCTTGATCCAGGAGAGTTTGTTGGAAAATATTATGCTTTAGGGAACGAAAAATTTGAAGAAAGTGAAGAAGTACGTGAGCAAATCTATGCAACATTGAAGAAATGGGAAGAAGGAAACAAGAGGATTGTATCTTTATGGAAAAAATTAATGAATTGGGCTTTGGAAGGGCAAGAGAAGGTGATGGATAGATTAGGTGTAGATATGGGATATCTCTGGTACGAGAGTGATTTTTATAAAGAGGCCAAGGATCTGGTTACAAATTCGGTAGATGGTGAAAATATTATTGAAACAGAAGATGGCGCTATAGTAGCAAAGATAGAACGAGAGTATGGTCTATCTGATGTTGTACTTTTAAGATCTGATGGTACGTCTTTGTATCATACACAAGATATATATCTTTCAGTATTAAAAATAGAGAAATTTAATCCTTGGAAAGCTATATGGGTAGTAGGGAATGAGCAAATTGCTCATTTTCAAAAATTATTTTCCATTATTGATATGCTTGGATTGTTGTCGATTGATAATCTATATCATTTAGCGCATGGTTTTGTTTTCGATAAACGAGGTAAGAAAATGTCTTCGAGGACGGGAGATACATTAACTGCAAATGAACTAATTGATCTTGTTAAAGAGTCAATAATTGAACAGAAAGAAAAAGTTACTGATGAAGTAGCTGAAAAAGTAGGAGTGGGCGCATTGAAATACGCATTACTGTCTTCTGATCCTTTTAAAGATGTCAAATTTGATTTGAAACAGGCGGTTTCTTTTAATGGTAAGAGTGGCCCATATGTCATGTATGCATATGCTAGAGCTAATAATATTTTAGAAAAGTCAGGAGAAGTGAAATTTGATCTTGAAGATGAGGTTGAGTTAACGGAAATTGAAAGAGAAATAGTTTTAAAATGTTTTGATTATCCTAATGTTGTTGTTTCAGCAGCAAACAATTATTCTCCACATCTTCTTGCTGAGTATTTATATGATTTAGCCAAGTTATTTAGTCAAATGTATGAAACTGAAAGTGTCTTGAATGCAGAAGGAAATAGATTTATCATAAAAGCTAAGATTGTAGAAAATGTAAGGGATAGATTAGGTAGAGGATTGAAACTTTTGGGTATAGAACCTCTTGAAAAAATGTAAATTATTTTCTAGAAATATACAGGATTATGAATAAAATTAGAGATTTGATAATTATAGGAGCAGGGCCTGCGAGTTATACGGCCTCTATCTATGCATCGCGGTATAAATTAGATCATGCAATAGTTGGTTTAATGCCTGGTGGGGCTATAACTTCAGCTCATAGAGTTTGTAACTATCCTGCATTTGAAGATCTTTCTGGTAATGATTTGATGATGAAAATGAGGCAACACGCATTGAATTATGGTGTAGAAGAGCTTGTGTACAGAGTAGTTTCTGTTGGTGGTAATCGAGAGGAAGGTTTCTATATAGGGACTGAAGGAGGAAAAGAATTTTCTTCAAGAGCATTACTTATTGCTACGGGAACAAGGAGAAGAAAATTAGGAATTTCCTCTGAGAGCAAGTTTGAAGGAAAGGGTATTTCTCATTGTGCAACTTGTGATGGTTCTTTTTATAAAGATAAAGTTGTGGCGGTGGTAGGAGGTGCTAATGCTGCTAATATGGCAGCTGTTTATCTATCCGAAATTGCTAAGAAAGTATATGTTATTTATCGTCGGAATGAATTAAGGGGGGATAGAATTTGGATTGACGAAGTATTAAATAGTGGTAATATCGAGCTGATTTTGAGTGCTAATGTGATAGAGTTTCTGGGTGATGAAACATTAAGGGCGGTTAGATTAGATAGAGATAATATGGAGCTTGAGGTTGATGGAGCTTTTCTCGAAATTGGGGCAGACCCTGCTTTGGATTTTGATCCGGGGATAAAACTTACAGATGAAGGTTATATCCTTGTCGATGAATCCCAAAAGACTTCTAAAGAGGGTATATATGCTGCGGGAGATATTACGAATGCTTCTAATGGTTTTCAACAAGTAATAACAGCTTGTAGTGAAGGTGCTATAGCTGCGAATTCAATATATTATTGGTTAAAGGCCTCTTAGATACTTACCAGTCCAGCTGTTTTTGTCCTTTTTTAGGTCTTCTACGGTTCCTTCTGCTATAAGTTTACCCCCTTTATCTCCTCCTTCGGGGCCTAGATCTATAATCCAATCAGCAAATTTTATAATATCTAAATTGTGTTCAATCACAATTACGGTATTTCCTTTTTTAACTAATTCTTTAAGCACTAGTAGTAATTTATTAATATCATCGAAATGGAGTCCTGTGGTGGGCTCATCAAGTATGTATAGTGTGTTATTTTTAACCATTTTGCCCAGCTCTCTAGATAGTTTTATTCTCTGTGCTTCACCCCCAGATAATGTTGTGGCAGGTTGTCCTAGTCTAATGTATCCTAGTCCAACTGTTTCTAAAAGCTCTAGTTTCCTTTTCACTGGCGTATAATTTTTGAAAAATTCTAATGCCTCCGTTACAGTCATGTCTAGTACTTCTGAGATATTTTTTCCTTTATAATCTATTTGTAAAACTTCTTTGTTATATCTTTGTCCATTGCATTCTTCACATGTGATATGCATATCTGGTAGAAATTGCATTTCTATTTTGAGTTGTCCTTCACCTTGGCATTTTTCACATCTCCCTCCTCTGACGTTAAAGCTGAATCTACCGGGTTTGTATCCTCTTGCTCTGGCTTCTTGGGTTTGTGCAAACAATTCCCTTATGTATGTAAACAACCCAGTGTATGTTGCTGGATTGGATCTAGGAGTTCTACCTATAGGGGATTGGTCAATTGCAATTACTTTATTTATATTTTCTACTCCTTCAATTTTTTCATAGCTAGATGCTTTGCTCTTATCTCCTCGAAGAGCAGGGTAAAGAGTATCGTTGATTAACGAAGATTTACCACTGCCTGATACGCCAGTAACGCAGACCATTTTGTTTAATGGTATTTGTACGTCTATGTTTTTTAGATTATGTTTTTTCGCTTTTTTAACGTTTAACTTACTCTTGTCTTGGTCTATCGATGGTTTATATTCTTCTAGGTCTTCTCCTACATTTCTTTCACCTCTAAGATATTTAGCTGTTAAACTTTTAGGATGCTCCTTTATGGTTTGGAAATTACCCTCTGCAACGATTTTACCACCGAATTCTCCGGCACCTGGTCCGATGTCAATTATCCAGTCGGCTTTCTTCATTGTTTCGTAATCATGTTCGACTACTATAACGGTGTTACCTAAATCTCTGAGTTCAGTTAAAGTATTCATTAATTTTGATATATCTCTTGGGTGCAGTCCTATAGATGGTTCATCTAGTACGTATAATACTCCTGTTAATCCTGTACCGATTTGTGATGCAAGGCGTATTCTCTGGGCTTCTCCTCCAGATAGTGTATTAGCTTGTCTAGCTAAGTTTAAGTAACTTAAACCAACATCTTCTAGAAACTTTAAGCGGTGTTGTATTTCTCTTAAGAGGGGAGTTGCTATTTCATATTCTACTTTGGAAAATGTTTTTTTTGTCTCTTCAAGAAAGTTTTTCAATTCAGAGATTGACATATTAACTAGGTCGTGGATATTCTTTTCATTAATCCTAATGGAAAGCACGAATTTTTTCAATCTTGTTCCTTCGCATTTTGTACAGAGATTTTCATTCATATATTTGAGGTATTCTGCTCTTGCCCATTCTGAATCCGTTTCCCTATATCTTCTCTCCATTTCTGGGATTACTCCTTCAAAGGTTGTTTTGAAGACTTTGTTTTCTCCTCTTTTGTTAATATATTCGACAGGATACGATTCTGCTGTTTCTGTCCCATAGAAAATCAAATTAAATATTTTTTGAGGATATTCTCCTATAGGGGTTCTAAGATCAAAGTTATGTTTTTGTGCTACTGATTCAAGTTTTCTTAGTATCCAAGTTTGGTTTGTTATCATATTAGCCCAGGGAAATATACCTCCTTCTTTGATAGTTAATCTAGGGTTATATATTTTGTCTATATCTACTTGCTTCAGAAATCCCAGCCCTGAACAATTTGGGCATGCTCCTATTGGTGAATTAAAGGAGAATGTAGCAGGTGTAATTTTAGGAAAAGAAAACTTACATTTGTTACACGCATTGGTTTCAGAGAATAAATGAAGCTTTTTATCAATCTCTACCTTTATTTCGCCTTGTGACATATTACTTGCAAGCTCTAGTGCGTCTGTTAATCTTTTTTCAAATTCCTCCTCATCTTCTCTGTATATTAGACGGTCTATGACTAAATCAATGTTATGCTTTACGTTTTTATCAAAATCATATTGATTGATTTCATCGAGGTTATATATATTCTCGTCTACTATTATTCTTAAAAAACCTTTTTTAAGTAATGTTTCGAACAGTTCTTTAAATTCTCCTTTCTTATTTTGAACTATTGGTGAAAGAACAATAATTCGTGATTCTTGTTTTGAATCCTTCATAATTTGATCGCGTATTTCGCCGATAGTTTGAGATTCTACTGGTACGTTACATTGTGGACAAAAAGGTTTTCCTAATTGTGTGAAAAATATCCTTATATAGTCATATATTTCAGTAATTGTTCCTACGGTTGATCTTGGATTATGGCTAGAAGTTTTCTGATCGATGGATATTGCGGGGGAGAGTCCAGTAATAGATCCCACATCGGGTTTTTCCATCAATCCAAGAAATTGTCTGGCGTACGAAGAGAGGGATTCTACGTATCGGCGTTGTCCTTCTGCGTAAAGTGTGTCGAAAGCCAAAGACGTTTTTCCACTTCCCGAGACTCCAGTTAATACAACGAGTTGATTTTTTGGTATATTAACACTTAGATTCTTTAGATTGTGTACATTAGCCTTATGTATTTTTATATTATCCCTTGTTTTCATGAGCGCGATTATATCACATTTAGAATATTATTGTGTATTCCCATGGGTACTTTCTTATATTTTTGTATCTCTTTGATGGGTTTATATTTTAACTGGGTAGAGAAGGCCGCAGGGGAGGGCTTTATCAATCAAAAGGGTAATTTTAATACTCTTTAGGTTGACATTCCCTTTCTGGCGGTTTATATTATACAAGTACGTACTTAAGTTTACTGCCTATTTTACTATGAGGAAGCGTTTCAAGGGCTTCCTGGGTTGCGAGGGAGCCAAGAAATACCTTCCTCATAGTAATATGACTGAGCAAATTTTTTCTTCTTTTTCAGGGGTCGGTTCCACAGCCAAGTTTTGCTTATTTGGCAGGATTTATAGAACAGAGGATTATCTTTATGTACCCTGATAATTTAAATGGTAAATATAACAATTCGGATTCTGCTTTTCATAGGGACCTTTTTGGGGCCCCTGAGAAGTGTGAAACAGGTGAATCTTTGAAAGGGGATACTCCTTTGAAAGGAAGAGGTTTTTCCTTTGTACAAAAGTTTTTTTTAACTCTTTTATGTGTTTGTAGTTTCTTAATACTTATTCTTCCTTTTGTTCCAGAAGCTATTTTTCAATCTCGAGAAGTTTTAGGCTTACCACATGATCAGAGGGAAGAGTTAGATATGGAATATGTATCTGATAAAGAAGAGTATAGTAAAGAATTAGAGGAGAATACTCTTATTATTCCCAGTATAGGTGTAAACTCGAGTATAGTTGAGGGGGAAAACGAAAGTGTTCTTTCAAAAGGTGTTTGGAGGAGACCTGGTACAGGTAATCCAGAAGATGGTGGAAATACGGTTATTACTGGTCATCGTTTTCACTATATACCCCCAAATAATAACACTTTTTACAATTTGGACAAGCTCGAAGAGGATCGAAAAATATATATATATTGGGGAGGGAAGGGATATAAATATGTTGTTTACGAGAAATTTATTGTTGATGAAACTGAAGTTGGTATAGAAGAAGATTTGGATGGAAACATATTAACTCTTTATACTTGCTATCCCTTGTGGAGTGCAGATGAACGTTTGGTTGTTAGGGCTAAGTTGATGGATTAAGACCCTTCCTGTATGATAAAATCCTGGCGTTTTGCACCCGTAGCTCAATTGGATAGAGCAACGCACTCCTAACGCGTAGGTTGTTGGTTCGATTCCAGCCGGGTGCGTTTAATTTATTTCTGCTTTGAGTAAAATATTCTTATTCTGTTGGATTTTTTCATATATCTCTGTGAAATTTTCTTTATGTTCTTTATCATGTAGCTTGTCTAGAATTCTTTCCTTATTTTTAATATCTTCCTCATCTAAAATTGTGCTAACTATATCTTCGGCTTCTACGATTATGTTTTTTCCAAAGAAAGGTATGAGTTCGATTTCATTAAAACCTTGTATATCATTAACGTATAGTGTGTTGTTACACACATAGAAAAAATTGTTAGAGTTCCCGTGCCAAGCGAAATCAGAACACTGTTTGGGGTCTAGGTTGGATGATATATAGTAGGTTCCTAAGTCTAAGGAATGATCTCCAGTTCTTCTTTCAAATATGTAGGTTCCTATAACTTCCTTCTCGAGGTCAAAGAAGCTTAATTTTTTATAATCTGGTGCCAAACTTATAAGTTTTGAAGGCCTTGGGTTTATTAAAGAATATCTCTCATGTTCAACATCGTATGTATAAAGGGCTTGTTCTGTTCCAATTATAATTTTTCCAGCATTTTGGCATATATGAAAGTCTTGTGGTTTGCCAACAAATAGTGTACTTTGAGGCGAGTTCTTAAAAGTTCTGTATTCTAGAAAATCTTTCTTTTGCCAAGATTCTAGAAAATGTTCTTGACTTTGGTAGTATATCTTTTCTATGAGGTAGGTCTCTTCTCCTTGGTCATTAATTTTTGCTATTGTAGCAAAATTATTTCCATCCATTTTGTATAAAATGTTAAGCTTTCCATCACTGTCCGTGTCGTAGTGCATTATTTTCATATCATCTGGTTTCTCATAAATATCTATAGTATCCTCAAGTCTCTCGAGATTTAATTTCTGTAAAGTATCATCTTTTAACCAGAAAATAGACAATCCATCTTGAGCCCATTTAGCTTCCTTATTGTTTTTGTTTATCTCTGCTAAGACATTTTGTGTTTCAAAAGAAATTATGTGCTTTCCAGCAGGTATTAAATCTACATTTTCCTTTTCTTCATCATAATCTTCTTCTTTTTGTTGGATTTCAAGGATAGCGAATTTCTTGTTTGGAGAAACCTTGAGATTTGTTATTTCATTTTTTTCAACATCAATTGAGAAATCGAATAGCGTTTCTGGGTCATTATTTCTAAACTGCCAGAAAGGCCTGTGCCCATCATATTTAAGTATTTTGAAATTATTCTGATTATCTGTATTTGAATCTGAGAATGGGGAGATTGTAAAAATGGAGCTATCAACTTTATCGGTATGGATTATTTTGCTAGGTATGTTTTCTTGAATCTCGTAATTGGGAGTTTCTCGAAACATAAAGGCTTCCAAGGACGTTGATTTCTCTGGATATATTTCTATTTCATAACTTAAATCGTGGTAACCATCCAACCAAATATCTACAATATATTCTCCTTGTGGTATTGATGAGACTGTTCTGGAAGTTCTCCCAGTAAAATTTTCGTTAATGTAGAAGTGGGAACGAGTAGGTGTCGTGTTCATATTTAATACTCCGGTATTTAATATTCTTTCTTCATCAAAACTAAATCGATATCCTTTCGCATAGTAAATAATCGCTGTAGTAGAAAGAATTATTAAAGTTACTATACAGATTTTTGTTAATTTTTTTTTACATCTTTTTATATGTATTTTTTTCATTTTAGTAGTATAATTGCATAGATTATTTGATTAATTATACTACATATGTCTAAGAAATTGTTAGTAACAGGTGACAGAGCGTCAGGAGATTCTTATGGTATAGGGGCGTACATAGGGAGTTTAAAGAATAGGATAGAGTGTCAAGACGATTATGAATGCTTTATATTTTCTGCAGATTATCATACTCTGACAACTGATATAGATAATGCCAATGAGATTGGAAAGAAAATACTAGAACTTATAAAAACGCAAATTAGTGTTGGAGTGGATCCCGAGAAGGTTGTTTTTTACAGACAGTCTAAAATTGTAGAGACGTTTAGATTGCATACTTTGTTATCAATGTTGATTTCTATGTCAGAGTTAGAGAGACAGCCTACACTAAAGGAAAAGATATCTCAGGGTAAAAGGATGACTTATGGTTTGGTTGGATATCCTGTACTTATGGCTTCTGATATTTTGATTATGAGGGCAAATGTAGTTCCGGTTGGAAAAGATCAGGAAGCTCATGTAGAAATTACTAAAGAATTGGCAGAAAAATTTAATTCTATGTTTAGAGAGGTTTTGACTGTTCCTGAGAAAATGATAAATCCTGTTTTAATAGGCTTGGATGGGAAAGGCAAGAGTGGTAAATCAACGGGAGGGATATTTTTTAATGATACTTCTGAAGAAGTAAAGAAAAAGGTTATGTCTATGTACACAGATCCGAATAGAATTAAAGCAACAGATCCAGGTACTGTTAAAGGAAATCCCGTATTTATATACCATGATTATTTTAATGATAATTTAGATGAGGTCAAAGATCTGAAAGAGAGATATGAAAAAGGTAAAGTAGGTGATGTTGAAGTAAAAGAGAAATTGTTCTTAGCTATCGAAAGGTTCTTGAATCCTATTAGAGAAAAACGTAATGAAATCGAAAAACTGGGAGATGAATATATATTTGATTTACTTGAGACTGGCGAAAAAAGGGCAAATGAAGTCGCAGAACAAACTATGAAGAGTGTTGATGAAGTTATGAAATTTTAAAAATATGAGTAAATTTTTTGGAAAAAAATTGGGAATAGATTTAGGAACGGCAAATTCAGTAGTTTTTGTAGAAGGGGAGGGTATTGTCCTAACAGAGCCTACAGTTGTGGCTCTCGATTTGGAAAAGTCCTCTATTTTAGCAGTGGGTGATGAGGCAAAGGATATGTTAGGTAAAACTCCTGACAATATTGTTGCTAAAAGACCTCTGAGAAATGGTGTTATTGCCGATTCTAGAATCACTGAATCATTGCTGAAGTATTTTTTTAACAAGGCTTTGGGAAGTAATAGGTTTTTTAAACCTAATGTTATTATTAGTGTTCCAGCTGGTATTAATTCTGTAGAGAGAAGAGCAGTAATTAAGGCAGCTATGAGTGCGGGAGCAAGGAAAATCCATCTTATGCCAGAACCATTGTTAGCTGCAATAGGTGCTGGAATTCCGATATATAAGTCTTCTGGGAATATGATTGTGAACATGGGAGGTGGAACGACAGAAATAGGTGTTGTTTCATTAAATGGGTTAGTTAAATCGAGTTCTTTGAGGATTTCAGGTGATGCTATGAATGAAGCTATTGTTAATTATATGCGTAGAAAACATAGTTTTTCGATAGGGGAACAAACAGCGGAAAGAGTAAAAATTGAAATAGGTTCCTGCATTAAAGTCAATGAGCCTAGTTCTATGCAAGTTAAGGGAAGGGATTCAGTTTCTGGAATGCCGAAATCTATAGACATTGATTCTAATGAGGTTGCTAGTGCTTTACAGAATCCTCTCAATCAAATAATTGATGAGATACACAGCGTACTTGAAAGAACCCCTCCTGAAATATCTTCAGATATTATAGATAAAGGGATTGTTTTAAGTGGAGGGACTGCTTTGATAACGAATATAGATAAACTTTTTGCAAAAGCTACAGGGGTACCTGTATATTTGGCAGACGAGCCTATGTATTGTGTGGCGAATGGAACGGGAAGTGTTCTTGAAATGATGGCGGGGGGAGATTTTAGCTTTGCAAGTTGGTAAATGTGTTGCTCAATTTCTATTTATTCTTGATTTAAATTATATTATAATATCGCGGTTATTTTATTCAGATTATTATGTTTAAAAAGACGAGTAAAAATACGATGACTTTTGAGGAAGTGAATAAGTGGTTGTCTAAATTGAGAATTCCACTTTCTATGGTTGTTACACCTGTTAATTTAGAAGAGGAAAGGAAAAGGTTTAGAGAACTAGATAATTATAATCCACAATTTGAATACAAAATAGTTAAAAATGATAATGAGGAGATTCTTGAGGAGTTATCAAAGGTAGAAGAAATACCCGATATTGATCCAAATATTTCAGAGTTCTATATACAATTAATTGAGGATAAAAAGCTTACAAATAATCTTATGAATGCTGTGGGAGACAATGATCTTTTTACCGATCTGGCAATGCAGAAATTTAAAATGCCTACAGATGTACTATTTAGAAATGCTTGTAGAGTAATGAGAGGGAATTACAAGAGCTATAATGTAGTAGATACTTCTATGGTGAAACGTGAAGAGTTTCTTGGTTATAATGAAATTAAAGATATTTTTCAAAATACTTTTGACGCTTTTGGTTTGAAAGACTGGGGTGTTAACAAATCAAAGAATATTAGAAAAAATGGTATCAAAACAGGTATTAAGTCGAAAGAAGTGTTTATTGATCCTGTTATTAAAAAGACACCTTTGGAAGTCAAAAAGACTGTTGTTCATGAATTAACGCATATTATAAGGGCTTATAATGGTTCAAATTCTGGTGTTGGTGCTCTTGCACGACCTAATCTTAATAGCTATTTAGATGTGGAGGAGGGGCTAGCTATGTGGAATGAAGAGAGTATGGACTTACTCAAAGATAAGGATTTAAAAGAAAAGGCTACGATTGTATACGCTATTTCTTTGGGTAGAGAAATGTCCTTTTGTAAATTGTATGAGGTTTTGTTTGGGATGTATTCTCCTAAAAAAGCTTTTTACTTGACTTATCTTGTTAAGAGAGGATTAGGAGATACTTCGAAACCTGGTATCTTTCCGAAATCAGCTTCATATTTTAGAGGTTTTAGAAAAGTTAAGAGGAAATTAAATGCTGATGCGAGTTTATATAATAAGCTTTATGCAGGCAAAATAGGCTTTAAGCAGGTCAAATGGGTTGATGAAGGTTTAATTCAAGAGCCAACTATAGTTCCTAGCAAGGAGCTTTTTAAGGAAGTTTTCAAAAACTTTCAATAATATATTTTGCTATGTTTGCGGGTTCATCTCCTACTGCTTTTTCTTCATACGCTTTGAAGCCTGGATTGAGGCTAATTTCTTGGAGATATGGCTTATCTTGTTTAAACATAAAATCAGCGGCTATAAAATCTGCTTTAAAAGCTTTTGCTGTTTTTTGTGCTAGTTCTTTTATTTCTTGGCTAGGATTATTATACATGGTATATTCTCCTTGAGATACTGTCATAAATCCCTTTCTTGCTTTTCTTTTCCATCCTCCAACGACTTTTCCTTTACTTAAGAAAATTCTCATATCTTCCCCAGTATCACAATATTCTTGAATGAAGTAGTTCTTAAAATCTTTTTCATTTAGAAATTCCTGTTTATAGTCTTCAGGTTTATCAATTTTATAAACATTCTTCTTAATTTTTTCTTCTCCATCTATAATTCTTATGTCATTTTCACCATGATACTCTTTTATAATTAAAGGGAATTTTTCCAAGAAATCGCGTTTCACAGTGTAGTTGCCATCCAGCCTATAATATGAGTCAAAATATGGAATATTGTTTTGAGAACATATGTGTGCCATCCAGATTTTGTTATAATAAGGCATTACCTTGTATGATTGTGCATTCTGTATCAAAGGTTTCTTCTCACCTTCAGGGTAATTAGTTTGTTCAATATAGTCTATAACCAGTCTTTTTGTTTCATACTCCTTATGGTTTCCTAATGAGTGACCTCTGAATAGAATGTGAGAATATGAAGATAGGTCTATTCCATTACCTAGGATTTTTAGTTTTGAATTTTGAAAAATTATTTCAATATCATCCATTAGTAAAAAATCAAAATCAACATTCTTCTTTCCCAACTCTTCCATAATTCTGAGTGTAGCTGTTGTGTGTTTTTTACTACTGCTGATCCTTTGTTTTTTATCAATTATTAAATATTTCATATTTTTTGATTAAAGATTTATCTAATTTGTTTATATCCTTTTTATATTCTTTGTTAAAGTGTAGTTCATCTATTAAATCAAAGCCTAGACCGTGTTTTTTGGCTTCTGAAATATTTTTATGATGCAATACTATATTATCTAAAAATGAATTCAATTTGAGGGATTCTATGGCTTTGTGTGTTTCAACGTTCTGATTAATCAATTCTTTGTTGATGTATATGCTATTTTGATAGTATACACCTGTATTTCCTTTTAGTATAGGGTGCTGTTTAATATCTCCGATGATTACTATTTTTTTCGTTTTGTTCTTGTTTTTTAATAAACCCTTAACAAACTTCTTTGCTATTTCTGGTCTTTGTTTTCCAATAAGGGGGTAGAGGTTTAGGTAAGCTTCTGGCATAGTATTAATTTCTATGAGAGAGCCATTTTCTATCGTTAATGGCTTGGATATGTCTTGGCAAATTATGTCTACTCCTAAAGTATAGGCATTGATTGTTTGTGCTATGGATTCGCATATATATTTGATGTGTTTGCTTACTTTTTCTGTATAATCTATTGTAATTCCTCCCTGGCTCATACTTGCTATTTTTCTGACAGTTATTTTTTCTTTGTTTTTGGGAACGTGTTTTAGACTTAATCCTTGTTCTTTAAGATAGTCTATTAATGGTTGATTTATACTTATTGGTTTGAGTGTATGGGGGGGGTTTGAGGGGTCTCTTTGTTCTTGTTTGTTTGTTTCTTTTATTAATTCTTCAACAGTGCTTTTTCCATTTCCTTCAACAAATGCAGGAACTCTTTTTGTGACCGCTTCTAATTTTCCGTCAACGACTAATAGTCTAAAATCCTCACCTTGGACTTGTTTTTGAATGATTATTTTACTCCTTCTTCT
The DNA here is from genome assembly GCA_003554185.1 of Candidatus Dojkabacteria bacterium. GTDB lineage: Bacteria > Patescibacteriota > Dojkabacteria > SC72 > T1SED10-24 > T1SED10-24. Next base: position 9,918 of record PWFU01000114.1, on the reverse strand, counting down.
TAATTCTGTTACGCTACGAATTGCTTCTTGGGCGTTTTCATATGCCTGAAGTGCTTGTTGGTAAGAGTGTATGTTTGTATTTACTCCATGTCCTCCTGCTAGCGATGTGGGTTTGATAACTACTGGCTTAGTATATTGATTAAAAATCTCTTTTAAATCATTTTTAGACGGTACTATTTCCCACTTGGCTAAGGGGATGTTGAGTCTATTGGTTAACTGGTTGGTTAGGTATTTGTCTGTTTGTATTAATCGTGCTATAGCAGAATCTTTTGAACTAGAGAAGAATATTGTAGACTCAGATCTCTTGCCACATCCTATTTTGTATTGTCTTTCGTATTGTCCGTCTGCTTTAAGAAAAGGTGTTATTTCTTCGTCCATTTCTTTTGCTGCTTGTAATACTGATATGGTAGACATTGATTTTATTTGTTTTTGAATAATTTCTTTTAATATTTTTTCCCTTTTGCTTTTTAGGTCTATATTTTCATTTAAAACTCTAGCTATTTCTTGCCATAAATAGGGGAGTTTTGTTTGTACTATCAATATGTTTTTGTTTTCTATTGTATATTTTTCAAGAAATATCGGATGAAAAGCTTTTATTTCTTCAATTATCTCGTAATCCACCTTTCTATCAAGCTTTGCCTTGACTGTTGTGGTTTTATTTTCAAAATTTATTCCTTGTAGCGTTTGTATTTTCATATTTTTAATGGTTTTTTATCAAATATTCTATTATCGGAATTGCAACCTTTACTTTTTTACCTTTATCTACTTGATAATGCATTTTTAAACCTGGGTTGTGATTTATTTCATTTATTATATATTCATCAGGTTTGTTAATATCTTTTACAATTAAATCTACTCCTCCCAATTCCATATCTAGCTCTTTAATTGCTTTTACAGCGATTTCTTTGTAGTAAGAGTGAACTTTTTCAGAGCATTCTTCTGTATGTCCTCCTTGGGCTAAGTTAGTACTATATCTAATATATACTATCTCATGATTTTTTGGTATAGAAGAAAGATCTAATTTTTGATCTTTCAAAACTTTTTGTGTCTCCTCATCTATTGGTATTTGGGTACTTTGGCTTCTGGATGTATTCTCTTCTTTTAGAATGTCTTCTATGGTTCTTTTTCCATCTCCTGTAATTCTCGGGGTGTCTCTTTTTACCACCCCTATGACTTTATTTCCAAGAGTTAGCAGTCGTACATTTACTCCGCTAAAGTATTTTTCACATAGTACTTTGATCTCATTTTTGGATTTATCTTTTTCATATGCTCTGTTAAAAGCTCCTTGAATTTCATCATGTGTAGGTTTGATAGATACACCTTTTCCTCCTAAGCTTTGTTTTGGTTTTATAACGATATCTTTGTATTCATCAAAGAAATCTTTAGCCTCTTGAACATTCTGCACTTCTTTTTGTATTGGTACAGAAAGATTTGCTTTATGTAGTATAGAGGTGGTTAGGTGTTTTCTTGAAGCTAATATTTTTGCTGGTGTATTCACTAGTGGTGTTACAGGCTTTATAATATACCAATGTTTGTCTTGATATTGAAATCTTGCCATACCTTTTTGCAGTATTTCATATTTCACTCCTAATTCGTCAGCAGCTTCTATATAGTAAGAGAGGTATATATTGCCTGCTTCTTCTAGGTAGTCTTTCATTTGCTTTTTTAAAAAATTTTATCTAGTAAAAGTCTTGCTTGCATCAATTAAATAATTTTTCAGTTCTTTGTTTCCAATTAAAATAGGGTATATCATTTCTTTTTGGGAGCTAACAATTGTTTCTATTTCTTTCTGTTTTCCAGCAATTTTAATTTTTGTTTTAACAACTGGTTTTACTTTTATTTTGGCACTCTCTGTTATGACTTCCAATCTATAATTTAAATCCCCATTCTCTGTATATTCCTTAATAATCTTCTTTGCTTCTGAAACAGATTTAAACTCTTCTGGTATGCCTAAGTTTTTAAAATTTTCAATGGTTTCTTTATGTCCCATTCTGTTTGCTAATCCTTCGTCTATTCTGGAGGTGGTAATTCCAGTGTCTAGTAATGCTCTAATAGTTTGATATTCTTTTTTGGCTTTTTTATCAATTTTATGGTATACGGTTATTTTTTCTACGAGGTTTACAATTTCTTTACCACTCAAACTTTCTATTTCATCTTCGATTTCTCCTCCGAAAAGAGTTTTAGCTAACCTTGAAGCTCTTTTTCTTGAAGATATATTCATATCTTTTAATTTTTCTAGTTTTGGTCTTAATCCACTATTATTGGCCATTTGTATCCCTAACCCTGGTCGAGAATTTACTTCCAAAACTAGAGGACCTCTGTCTGCATCTATTGCTATATCTATACCTAGAAATCCTATATTTGTAATGTCTTGGCATTTTATAGCTATGTTTAAAATTTCATCCCAATATGGTATTTTTATACCCTTGAGCGGTTTGTTTTCTTTTAAGTCTGATGTGAATTCAACGTTCTTATATGTGTTTTCTAATATTGAGCGCTTTTTAAGTTGAATTGATTCTGTTGTTAGTCCGTTTGCCAAATCTATACCCGTGCATATCCCTCCAGCATGTAAGTTTGCTTTTCCTTCGGACATCTTTGTTGGGAATCTTGCCATTGCCATGACAGGGACTCTATTGAATATTATGAGACGTATATCCGGGACTCCTCGAAATGAGTAATCTCGCAAGGTGGGGTGGTTTAATATTCTTTCCTCTATTACAACAACATCTCCAGTATCTCCCATGGAAAAAACTCCATCTAATATTTTTTCAAAATGTATACCTATTTGTTCTTTTGTCATTACTTGATGATTTGATTTGATCCAGGATAGTTTTCCTTTTTTTTGTCCATAAAAAACTATAATGCTGTTGCCTCCAGTTCCACGGTTTGGTTTCACCACAAAACTTTTTGGAAGGTCCTGCCATGCAAGCGTTTCTAATTGCCTCTTATTTCTGATTATTTTTATGGTTTTTGGGGTTTTTATATCAGCTTTGTGTAATATCTTTTTACATAAGATTTTATTATCAGAAATTTTTTTGGCACTTGGTGGATTATGTGGGCGTATGTATTCCTGGTTTCTACGGTTTATACCCAGTATTTGTTTATATTTATTCATTTTCGCCATTATCTGAAAGATCTTTTTTAAATCTAAAAAGTTCTTTAATACTTAGACTTTTATATTGTCCAATTAAGAAGTTTAATATTAACAGAGGAATTAAGATCCAAATATTATTTATTAAAAAATTTTGTAATTCGTTAATAGTCAGCAATAGCCATCCTATGCAAGCGATGATAACTGTTTCTACCAAAGAACGAATAGTTGTTAGTAAGTCTTTCTTAATATATTGTTTTATGAAGAAATCGGATAGGGTAATTATTAAGATTATTCCTAAGGGTGGTATAGCTGAAATAGTATGTTGTTCTGTAGTGATTGACCATGGTGATATTTCGTTTAGTGCTAAGATTATGAGAACCATAAAAACAGTTATTGTGTAATTAATTGTAATTCTGGACATATAGTGCATTCTGATGTTTTTAAGAAGAGTGTGAGAGAGTAATGTAGAAACAATTACAGCTACGGTTACTAGTAAACCATATCTTATTCCTGTAAATATATATGAAAAAGATAAAATCATCGGAGCATATATACCAAAGGTTCGAAAACCTATAATATATCTTGATACATTAACCAGAGTGGCGATTATTGGTACAAACAGAATAAATATTAATATCTCCTCTGTTATTACATCGACTTTTAACCAAGACAGGAAATTATTTAACTCTCCCATATTTTTTTTATAACAAGTTAACTTTAGGATTATATAATACTGTACTTGTGTTGTCTAAACTAAAAATCCCCGCAAAATTAGAGTATGCGGGGGTTTTGTAGAAGGTATTTATCGTCTATTCTAGTTCTACTGTTGCTCCAGCTTCTTCAAACTTTTTCTGGATTTCTTCTGCTTCTTCTTTCTTTGCTCCTTCTTTTAAAGTTTGAGGTAGTGATTCAACTAACTCTTTAGCCTCTTTAAGACCTAAGTCTTGGTTAATTTCTCTTACTACTTTGATAACATTTATTTTGTTATCTCCAGCATCCTTGAGCACTATATTAAAAGAGTCTTTCTCTTCCTCTTGTGCAGGTGCTTCGGCTTGAGCTTGTGCAGGTGCAGCTGCTGGTGCTGCTGCGCTTACACCGAATTTATCTTCCATAACTTTCACTAGGTCTGCGAGTTCTAATACTGTCATTTTTTCGACAATTTCAAGAACTTTTTCACCATTTTTACTTAGTTCTGGTAGATCTTTTTTTTCTTCTGACATATATATCTATTATTAAAAATTATATAATTTACTTTTCTGAAAGAGAGTGTAACACTCTCGTAAATCCTTTTACATTTCCAGTTAAGGTATTTAGCAAACCGCTTAAAGGAGCGTCCAGAGATCCCAATAGTTTTGCATATAGTTCTTCCCTTGATCCAATTTCTGCTAATTCCATAATCTTAGAACTAGTTATATATTGATTTTCAACTACTCCAAATCTGGGTTCTAGCAACTCTTTATCTTCTTGTATTTTGCTTAGTAATTTTGCCGCAGCAACTGGGTCTTCATTAAAAGTTATTATTGCACTGGGTCCAGAAAAGTCTTGAGTTTCCAATGGTTGTTTGCTTTCGTTTAATGCTATTTTGAAAATTGTATTTTTTATAACGGTGAAGTTGGCTCCAATGTCTTTTAGGTCCTGTTTCAGTTCTGATAGAGTGAAGGTATCGATATTATCAGATTTAACAATAATATATCCTTCGTTATTAGACACAATCTCCTTATACTGTTGTAAAAGCTCAGCTTTTTGCTCTTTACTCTTTGGCATACAAAATTTTAAAAACTAAAATTTCTTGAAATTTCTAACCTTTCTGATGTGGATTTAGAACCACACTTCTTCGAAAGTCTTGCAGATTATATTTCTTAACTCATTCGGTGTCAAGTATATTCTTCCCTTTTAATGCCTGGATTCTATCTTCCACTGGTGGGTGAGTCATAAATAGTTTGTTAAACCAATTAGCTTTTTCTTGCCCTCTTAGGGGTGAGGATATAAATAGGTGAGATGTTGTTTGTTCATTGGCTTTTTTCATGGGGTTGGGATCTTTGGAAATTTTCTTGAGGGCGTTTGCTAATCCTTCTGGATATCTTGTTAATAGTACTGCTGAGGCGTCAGCTAGATACTCTCTTTTTCTTGAAACAGCTAATCTAATTATAGTTGCAACTATTGGTAATATGATAGCTGCAATAATTCCTAATAACATCATTATAGCTCCTGCTTGTCCTCTTCCTCCTCTTAAACCGCCAAATATCGACGTCCTTATATATATCCTTGCTAGAACTGCAATAACAGCCACAAGTACAACTACTACTGAGCCGATTAACATATCTCTATTCTTAATGTGGGATAATTCGTGGGCAATGACTCCTTCTAACTCACTTCTTTCTAATTTATTAACGAGGCCTTTTGTGAACGCGATTACAGCATGCTCTGGGTCTCTACCTGTAGCAAAAGCGTTTGGTTGTGCTTCGTCCAATATATAGATTTTTGGCATGGGAAGGCCTGCAGTGATACACAGGTTTTCAACCATTCTATAGAGTTCTGGGTAATCGTCTTTTGAAACTTCTTTTGCATCTAGCATGCTTAGCACTATTCTATCTGACCACCAATAACTAACTAGTACAGATATTAAAGCATACGCTATGGCTATTAGAAGGATAAACCAGCTATCGAAGATTATGCTTATTAATAGCCCAAAAACTATGACTATTATTAAGAAGATTATTATTAAATAGTATGTTCTTCGGACATTTACGTCCGCAACATTATATGCGTTGGACATTCATTTTTTCCTAAAATTTTACATCTGGTGCTTCTTGTACAACCTTGTTTTGCTCTTCATCTAATTCGAAGAAATCCTTTTTAGTAAATCCCAACATGCTTGCTATTAATACGGCAGGGAATTTTTTAATAGCGATGTTATAATCTCTTACTACAGTGTTATAGAATCTTCTTGAAGCTAGAATCTTATCTTCTGTATCTCTAAGTTCTCTCTGTAATTCCAGAAAGTTTTTTGATGCTTTTACATCAGGATAGCTTTCTGAAACAGCAAAAAGAGATTTTAGAGTAGAGCTTAATTGATTTTCGGCTTCAGCCTTTTCTTGGGTTGTCTCAGCATTCATGGCTTTCGTACGTGCCTTAGTAACTTCTTTAAAAACATCTTTTTCATGTTTGGCATATCCCTTAACCGTATCTATCAAATTTGGTATGAGATCATACCTTCTCTTTAATTGTGCTGTGATATCCGACCAGGCTTCTTGCACTCTCTTATTTAATACTACAAGCCTGTTATATAGTCCGATGACAAAGAATATTATCAAGACCACTATCACTATAATCACTATTGTTGTTGTATCCATATGTTAAAGTTTAAAAATTATTTCTCCATTCTATTTGATTTCTACCTTGTTGTCAAGATTTTTAAACATTAATGAGGTGGTTAAAAACCTGTGAAGAAAGTTTTGTATATGTCTACAATTTTGAAAAATGGAAATTTTTTGATTTAAAATATTGTGTTTTTAAATTGAATATGGTAACTTGAAAGAGGGTAATATTTTAACTGCCTTTGGGGTAATGTTTAATTGGCTTCGAGATAACAAAAAGAATGTTTTTTTAGCTTTCGTATTAGCATTTTCTTTTTACTTGGTTGCTGGACCTTTGATTTATACAAATCCTTCTTTTCAGGAGTATTTAGAAAATAGGGGGCGAAGCAAAGATGATCAGGTTTTGGGTATTATATCTGAGGAAGAACTCAATTATCAAGAAGAAGAGATTGGGGTTGTAGTTTACGAATTTATTAATGACTTACAAGCAAGAAACTTTGAGCGTATTTATGAAACTACAGATGTGGGTAGGAATTTAGATTTTTCCAGATGGCATAAAATAGAAGATGCTGAAATGGGTGGGGATATTAGGTACGAGGGAGAAGAGGTTGGTTTAGTTAAAGTTAATTTTCTTTTTGTTGCAGACGAGAACGATTTTAAATATCCTTTAACTGTTGTTTTGGTTTTGAATAGGGGGGATGAAGAAGACTGGCGAATAAAGGATGTTGAATATAGTTTAGATAGATATTATGATGCTATTGAGAAATAGTAGTGGAAGAGACTTAAAATTTAATTGTTATCGCTAGATTATGAAAGCTTTATTAAAAACTGTTTTTTCTTCTGTGTTAGGGTTTGTCTTTTTGGTTTGTATAGGTGGTTTAGTAGGTTTTTTTGTTCAAGCCGAATCTTCTTTTCTGGAATTTGGTTTGGAGGTTTCAGCTCCAGAATCTGTAAATATTAGTATTGATGTGGAGCCTTCTGGTGCTGGAAATGTGATAGGTGATGATCCTGGAGAGTACGAACACGGAGAGCAAATTGAATTAGAGGCGGTTCCCAACGAAGGTTATGAATTCGATAATTGGACAGAAAATGGTGTTGAAATAAGTACTGATGAGAATTTAACATTTGAGGTTGGAATTGAAGATCGAGATTTAGTCGCTAATTTTATTCTTAAAGAATATGATATTGAAGTAGAATCTGTGCCACAAGATGGGGGGAGCGTTAGTGGAGGCGGTGTCTATTCCCATGGTGAGAATGTCAGTATTTCTGCAGATCCCAATGAGGGTTATGAATTTGTTGAATGGCAGGTTGACGGAATTAAGCAATTTGGGACAAAGTCTCCTACTTTCCAAGCTGTAGAGGATTTGGTTTTGGAAGCTATTTTTGAAAAGAAAGAATACGATGTGTCTTTGAATACGGATGGAGATGGTTCTGCAATTGGTGCTGGAACTTACGAACATGGTGAGAAAGTAAGTATTATTGCTAATCCTAGCCCAGGTAATCAATTTGTTAAATGGCTTGATGTTGATAATAACGAGTTGTCACAAGATTCCGTTTATTCTTTTACTATAACGGGCCACAGGAGTATTACTGCGGTTTTCGAGAAGAAGGAGTATAAAATAGACTTATCAGCTTATCCTTCAATAGGAGGTGATGTTTATGGTGCAGGAGTGTATAAACACGGTGATGCAGTAGAAATAGAGGCTGATTCTAATGCAGGTTATATCTTTGATAAATGGGAAGAAGATGGAAACTTAGTATATGCTACTACAAAGGTTAAATTTACTGCTATAGGAGATAGAAATCTTGTGGCAATTTTTAAAGATGAACCTGTAGAACCTGAACCTGAACCTGAACCCACGTATTCTATCGTTGCAAGTAGTGGTGAGAACGGAGATATTGAACCATCAGGTGTAAGAAGTGTTGAAGAGGGGGAAGATAAAATGTTCAATATTATTCCTGATGAGGGATATGGTGTTTACGAAGTTTATGTTGATGGGGAAGAAAAAGGTAGGTTGAATGAATATACATTTGAGAATGTTTCAGATGATCATACAATTCATGTAGATTTTGAAAAAATTGTAAATATAAATATAGATATAGATGATGATGTAGGGGGAGATTTTGTTGGTGATGACGATGATTTTCTTGTAGGGGACGACTTTATAATAGATGAAGGAGATATTGATGAAGATGATGGTTATGAATTAGAATATATAATCATTATAGATGAGGATGGTAATGAAATTATCATTACAAAAGATGATCTACCCTATACATACAAAATAACAGGTGATTTTGAATTAAAGTTTGTATTTTCTAAATTACCTGAAGAGCCAGAAGAGGTTGTAGATGAAAGCCTTGTTAGCAGGATAGGGCAAAGTATTTCGGGAGCAGCAGGCGCTTTTGCTAGTGGTATTAGAGATTTAGATGTAGATGATGAAATAACCCAGACAACTTCTACAGCAGTTGGAGCTGTAGTAGTTCCTCTTACAGCACTATCTCTTTTATCTAGTCAGTTTGGGATGTATTACTATCTCATGCAATTATTTTTAGGGATTCTCGGTATAATGGGTTTACGTAAAAAGGGCAAACCTTATGGTGTTATATATAATTCTGTAACCAAGGAGCCGATTAATCGAGCTATTGTTAGGGTATATGATACAGCTGGTAAACTTGTTCATACAGATGTTTCAGATGTTTATGGTGTCTTTTCAGGAGAGTTACAGGATGGTAATTATACTATGGAAGTATTTGCTCGTGGTTATGAATTCCCATCCGGTGTAGTTTCTGGTTCAGCAGACAAACCTTATACCAACATATACAGGGGAGGTGAGTTTACTTTGGATGCGAATAATCCTTTACAGTATTCAATCCCCTTAGATCCTTTGGAGGTAGATAGAATAAAATATGCTCAGGCTCTCTTGATTAATCGTATAACGAAGTATCTGGGTGTTTTGCAAAAGATATTGGTATTTGTAGGTTTGTTACTTTCGATTTTCGTATATATCAGAGTCCCTTCTACGTTTAATTTGGTAATTATGTGTATATATATCCCGCTATTCATACTTTCCTTCTTGAATATATTTATGCGAGAAAGAGGTTATGGAAAAGTTGAAACAGAGGATTTAGATAAGTCAGAGGTAACATTAGGTTTGCGGGAATTAGAATTTGAAACATTGGTAGGTAAGCGTATATGTGACAAACATGGTCGTTATAGATTTCTTGTTCCAGGTGGTAAATATCGTCTTGAGGTAATGAATGAGGGCTACGAATTATCTAAGGACTATACGTTTGAGGGACCTAAGGATAAACCTTTATTAATAAATGATAATATTAAGATTGTTAAAACAGCCTCTTGGGCTGAGAGTTAATATATTTTTGATTTTAAAACTGCCTTTTTGATGGGTTTAGAAAACAAAAAACAAAAACTGCTTATTTCCATAATAGTGTTATTATTTTTAGGTTGTTTACTTTTCTTCCTCTATTTTACCTTCTGGCATAATG
>PWFU01000076.1 GCA_003554185.1 Candidatus Dojkabacteria bacterium | reverse complement strand
GATATGCTTTCAATTCAGATCTACTGCTTAGTTCAGTGATATCTTTTCCCTTCATGTACATCTTGCCGTCAGTTGGTTGTAAAAGTCGCATCATGAGTTTACCGACTGTAGTTTTTCCACAACCGGACTCTCCGACTACGGAGAAATTCTTTTTCCATTGTATATCGAAGTCTATGCCATCTACTGCTCTAACAATTTGTTTTTTTTCCCTTTTGAGTTTCTGAAAGAACCCCTGAGTTATCTCAAAATGTTTAGTCAAATTTCGTGCCTTGAATAATGCTTCAGCCATAGTTTATTCCTCCATTGCTTCTGCTTTTTCGGCTTCTGCCAACCCCTCTGATACTTCCTTGCCCTTCTCACCTACGTATTCTTCCGATGCCGATTCATCTTCATAAGCCGTCTCATATGTTGCCTCTCGGCTTTCAGCTATCGACTCGTCTTCACTGTAAAGATGGCACTTCACTCTTACTCCGTCCACATCGTAGGTTTCTGGGACCAACTCTCTGCAGACCTCCATAGCTTTATGACACCGTGGATGAAATCTACATCCACTTGGAGGATTCACGAGGTTGGGTGGAACACCTGGTATGTACTCCAAACGTTCAATATCTGTTCTGATGTCCGGAATAGCGGCCATCAATTTTTCTGTATAAGGGTGCTTGGGATCTTTGTATATCTTGTTAGCAGAGCCGAATTCGACTATCCAACCTGCATACATGATGGAAAGGTTGTCCGATACCTCTGCTAGGATGCTCAAATCGTGAGTTATGAAGATCATAGATATATCCAATTCTTCTCTTAGTCTCTTCAGATCGTTCATAATCCTCGCTTCTACCACAACATCTAGAGCTGTTGTAGGTTCGTCCAATATCACGATATCGGGTTCAAGTAGTAGCGCTGTTGCGATCACTACTCTCTGTTTCTGACCTCCACTAAGTTCATGAGGATACCTGTCAAAGATACTTCCATCAAGATTCACCAGTTCAAGATACTTTTCACAGATCTTTCTAGCTTCTTGACCTGTAATGTCCTTGTGATATTTGAGAGGTTCCTTCATCTGATGACCCACAGTATATACAGGAGTCATTATCTCCATAGCACCCTGAAAGACCATAGATATTTTCTTCCATCTGATCTTTCTCCTAGCTTCTTTTTCTGATAATTCTGTAACTTCAATGCCATCTAAATCTATGGAACCGCTCATTATCTCTCCAGGAGGCTGGACTTGATTTAGCAAGGAAAAGGCTAAAGTGCTTTTCCCGCAGCCGGATTCTCCTGCTACACCTATCGAACTGCCTCTTTTTAATTCAAAAGAGGCATCGTCCAATGCCATCACTTCACCATCAGTAGTAAGATAATGGGTACACAACTCATCGACCTTCAAGACTGTATCATCTGCCATAATTTCACCTTTGTTTCATCTCTGGATTAATAATCCTTTCTAAAGCCATCCCGGTAGATATAAAGCCAAAACCGATGACGACCATACCTAGACCTGGGAACAATATCCAGAACCAAGATTCTTGCCAGTGAGTCACAGCTTGAGCCGTATGTGCGTCATTCAGTATAGTTCCCCAAGTCACGATATTTGGATCTCCCAAACCAAGTATGTGCAAGCCTGCTTCGGCCATTATCACGATCGGGACCAACAGAGCAGCTTGAGCTACAGCATAAGGTAGAATCTGTGGAATCATATGTTTGGTGATGATCCTAGCTGATCCAGAACCAAGGGATTCTGCTGCTTCGATGTAAGTATCCTGTGCTACCTGCAAACCCCTAGCCCGTATAACCCTAGCAGCTCCACGCCACATAAGGAGCGCGTATATTAGCACAAACATATTGATGCTATTACTGTAGAACTCTAGCACGATAATCAGGATGGGGAGTGTAGGTATGCCCATTATTATTTCATGTATTCTAGACATAAATTCATCTACCCAACCACCGTAATAAGCACTGGTCATTCCGTAAGTGGTGGAAAAGAGGATCGTTGTCAAAGCCACTATGCCTCCAGCGTATAGACCAAATCTAGCACCCCATATCCAACCCAGGAAGATATCTCGGCGATCTCTATCAGTACCAAAAACGCCGTAAACAGCCCCACCGATGTGAACATCAGCCTCATCTAATTCCAAATTATTACCAGTTAGTTCGATCGTTATGTTGTACTCTCCCTTGAGCGGATCTGGAGTTTCAAGCCAGTTTTCATTAGCCTGACCAAAAATAGTCTGGACTGGGTTAACGTCCCGTGATCCTGGATCAGACCAGTTATAGTCCTGTCTTCTTTGATATGCCCTTATTTGCGTATATAGATTATCTCTTATTGACATCCTCCTCATAGTTGTTATAGTTTCTCTGAATTCACCTTCCTCACTACGGGGCTCATCAACTATTACTAGGTTTCCACTTGTTCTAAACCCTGCCTGACCCTCTAATTCGGGCGAATCAGGACGCTCTATTATTATTCTTCTGTGGGTATATCTATCTGCACTTCCACTGTATTCAAAGAATATTTCTTTAGGCAGCCTATCAGCTTGCATATCATAGGTAAAAGTATATCTATGATAATTTGGTCCTGTTCTTTCAACCTCTTCATATTCATAATCTTGGAGGTGTTCCTGCCTAGCATAGTCGTCTCGAGTTATCCAATCTACCCATACCGGGGCAGCTTGACTAGGATTTTGATTCCATCTCGGATGTCCTCTATCCCAATCATCTGCCACACCGGGAGCGACCACAGGTGCAAGTAGACCTACTAGTATCATAAATGCTATTAAACCAATTCCTATCAGACCTATCTTGTGTCTTTTGAACTCCGTAAGTGTTTCTATGATATCCGCCTTCAAATCTTCTAGCCGAACCATTTTCTTTCACCTTTATTTGTTTTTAATAAATAATATAGGAAAGCTGTTTCTTTTCTAACGACTCGCTCCTTGAGAACCAACTTCTACTCGAGGATCCAGGAACCCGTAGATCAAATCCGCTAAGTAGTACCCGAATATGAAAAGGAAGGACATTATAAACGAAATCCCAAGTATAACGGGTACGTCGGTTTGCCAGAATATAGCCCGTCTCAATAAGTAACCCATACCAGGCCATTGAAATACGATCTCCGAAATCATAGCTCCACCCATCGACATCAGTAGAGCCAAAATAGCGGAGGTTATAACTGGGGGAGCGGCAGTTTTCAATGTATGTCCATATATGACCTTTCTTTCAGGTATTCCTTTAGCTCTAGCCGCCATTATATAATCATCTTGAAGAATACCAGTAACCAAGTTCCTCGTGACCCAAGCACGCCCACCGAACAGGACAAATATGATCGTGATCAATGGAAGTGCCATCTTGTACAATATCTCTCTGATATAGCCCAGGAGACCTAAATTTTCTATTCTTGGAAACCGTGGCTCAGGTCTAGGGAACCATCCTAATGTATATACAAATATAAGGATTGCTAACATACCTACCCACCACATTGGTAGAGATGAAGCAGTAATCCCGAACAGCGACAAGAACTTGTCAAGTTTAGAACCCGCTACTTGAGCTGCTTTTAAACCAACCGCGATACCCATAGCAGTATAGATAAAGGCTGCAGTGGTAAAAAGAAGAATTGTATTCGGTAGGTAACCCATTATGATGTCTATAACATAACTGCTCCCACCATATGTAATTTCCTGAGAGGTCCCAAAGTCTAGCGTCAGCACATCCCATGCCGAGTAAAAAATCCTCTGCCATCTAGGGATATGGAGATTGTACCTCCTCCTATAATGTTCAGTTCTTCTTTCCAAAAATTCGGTTGGATTGTCTACGCCCTCAGCTGCTTCAAGATCATTCTGAGCTTGTGATCTAGCCGTGGTCTCTAGTTCCCTTTCTGCAAGTGTGCTGTAGGAGGCAGACAATATAAGAACCACTATAACAAGTACTACTACCATATTTAACGTTCTAAAGGCGAAATACTTCCAGGAAGCTGGCATGTTATCATTTAGATATTAAACTCGGGGCACATATAAACTTTTTGTTACAGAAATGTCAGTTTTTTTTATTTGATGAAGCCTTCTAGAAATTAAACTGGATAAATAATGTTCTGTTAAAAAATGATGGTTTTTAAATTAGAAAATTTTTCTGCTAAAATAAAGACTAAATCAAAAAAGTATGTAATTTAGAAAAAAGAAATTAAAAAGGTAAAGAAAGGGTTTTTTTTGGGTTTTTTGTTTCGTTTTTGTAGTTCTCTTTATTGCTCTTTCTTGTAGTAGATAGCAACGGCTACAATGGCACCGAGTACTAACAGTCCAAGTGTGAATCCTGGAATACCCGGTTCATCTTCTTCTTCCACAGTTACCGTTACTGAATCAGAAGTGTCATCGCTTGCAACTTCGAGCTCGTACTCTCCTTCGTCTTCTGCTTCCCATTCGAATTCTCCGTCTTCACTCTCGCCTGCACCTATGGTCATTTCCATGGTATCCTCTTCATCGCCATCTACACTGAAGACGATGGTCTGAGTTCCTTCAAGCTCACCTGTGTTTTCAACTGTAAATTCTACTGTGACGGTGTCGCCTTCTTCAACTTCGTCGTCGTAGTCTGTAATCTCGACTTCGAAATATGCAGGCGCAACGTCTATGAAGTTAGCCGTTATCTCCATGTCTTCCATGATCTCGAAGGTTATCACTTCCTCGTCACTCTCGTAATCTCCTGTCCATTCATCGAAGAACCAGCCTTCATCTGGTATAGCTTCTACTGTGACTTCTTCTCCTTCATAATAGGTATATGTGCCTGGCGCTGGGTCCGTCGTTCCACCTTCTTCAGCGTTTATCGTCAGTTCGTACTCTGGTAACTCTTCAAAGGTTGCAGTTATGTCTTTGTCTGAGTCCATAAGTACTGTGATGAGTTCATCTTCTTGATCGATAAGTGGTACATCTCCAACCCATTGATCAAAGCTGTAACCTTCGTCTGGAACCGCCCTTAACTCTATTTCTGAAAGTGTCGGATACGTGTACGTGCCTGGGTCAGTTACTTCTCCGTCGATTTCTACAGATCCTCCTTCACCGACGTCTAGAGTCAAGTCGACCTCTTCCTCTACAACGATCGGGATATCTCGGGTGATTACAATCCACGGATCGACTTCCTCTTCACGGATACGGAACTCCATAGAATAAGTACCACTAGCATCTATATCGGAGACATCCATGGTTGAAGAGAATTGAGTTATATCACCGATTTCCTCCATGTCTATGTCTTCTTTATATATCTCCAAAGGTTCGTCGTCAATCTCAACTGGTGCACCACGCTCTGATTCAGCAAGTCTTATGAACATATCATCGATGTCTTCCTCTGTCACTGATCTTGCCACAAGCTCAGGGAACAACTCAACGTACTGAGCATCGACAAAGATATCGACCTCTCCTTCCTCGTCTGGATCATAAAGTAAGACTTCCTCTGGAACCAATTCCATTATGTCAAGGGAGATCGTATCGATTTCGAACTGTTCTGTCCAATAGCCGTGCGGGAATTCATATGTTTCACCGTCATATTCGACTGATTCGCCCGCATGAGGATAGCCATAATCATCCCACAAAGTAATCGTCATGTCGTGGTCCGCTTCGTCGTAATCGTCAATCCTGTAAGGTCCTATGCCTATGTAGGAATGTCCTGTTTCGTCCACGAACGCTGCGAAGCTATCGACTATATCTTCGAATTCAGAGAGATCATAGGCCATATCTTCCATCGCCTCTGGCATCCTGTCTACATCCATGTACCACGGAAGTTCTCCAGCGTCAACCCATTCCTCGAGTTTCTCGATCATGTCCAAGCTGTGACTCTCGATGAGCTGATGTATCCATGCCTCGTCCTCTCCTGCCACGTAGTTATAGAAATCTTCAGCGTGGAGTTCGTTCCATGCGAAGTAAGTTATCGGATGTGCATCCCATGGGAATATGGCGTAGAAATTACCCACTTTGTCGTCCATCGGGAATGTGTAATCGCCGTATGCGGTATAGATGCCATCTTCGAGATTCCAAACATATCCGTACGTGGCATCCCAACCTGGTGATAAGGATAGGTCCGTTCCAGAGTTATATGGTTCCGTTCCAGGATGACCGAGTTCTCTTCTATTAGCATAGTGTACCATCACGTCTCGCAGATCGAACTCTGTTCCATCGTGCCAGACATGTTCATCGTGCACGTCAATTCTAGCTTCTACAGCTGCCTTTTCGTCCTGGATTTTTGGATTGAGTGGGACGTACTCTATCAATTCGTCCTCAGTAGCGTCAGGATCTGTTAAGATCGTTTCATTAGTTGTCAGAACAGCTTCTTCCGTATCTTTTATCCATTCCAAAGTCTTCCACTCTCTTACTTCTTCATAGATCGGACTGGAAGTCCATATCTCATCTTCGTCATCCCATTCCAGGTCTTGATCTGCTACGTAAGCCGGTATGTAATCCACTGCCTCATCCATCGGTAAGTCGATGTACTCTATCAATTCGCCTTCTTCGAATTCAAAGTCTGTATGTATGTTACCATCTATGTCATAAGGATGTGTTCTCTCAGGTTTATCTTGTGCGAGCTGGTCATTGTCCATCCAATATGTATTCACCTGCACCGGTAAACCACTCTGTGGATGTGACCATGAACCGTACTCTCTAGCTACCCTTCTTTGATATTCTCCGTAAACATCGGCGGAACCTTCTTCCAAGTTCCAGTTGTCCATGTAAGGTCGTTCGACACCGCTCAATATATCAGCTTCGAGGGTACCGTCGTCTGTCCTCATCGTCCTCGGACCGAAGTAAGTATCGTATCCGTTAATCGCTTCAGGTACTGAAACTATCAACCTGTCAGGATTGTACGGATAAAGCGAAACCTCAGTAACGGCAAAAACTCTTACTGATTCTTCGAAACCGTGCTGCATCGTGTTGACCTTCATCTCCCAGTACGCCTCTTCACTTTCAACTCCATCGAAGAGATCTATACCCTGCGCATTCGCTTCTTCGACTGTAAGGTCCATGTGATCATATATGTCATCCCGGCCGGTCGCTTCATTGATGTGGTCTCTAACACGTTCCGATGGACCTACGGTCTGAGTAAATCCTTCCTGATTGTAGTTCCAGTTTGCCGGAGAATCAAAGGTCTGCATGAAGCCATACCAAGGCATGTGCATCTGGTTTATCGCAACTTCCTGGTAAAACACCGAAGTTGTTGATATCCAACCACCCGTGTATATATGGTATTCAAGATTGTCATAGTTTCCATAGAAAGCAGTCGGGATAGCTTCGTGTGAAGGTGTTGGATCCACTATAACATCGAAACCCAAGTCCTCTAATCTACTTGCTGTCCAGTGGCCTTTATCTAATCTCCAGTCCTCCGATCTTGCCATTATCTCTATCCTTATCTGGTGTGCGTCTTGCTCAGGAGCCTCGAACCACCATTCGCCATTATCCTCGTACAATTGCATATCTCCTTCTGTTATATCCTCGATATGGTCTACTATCTCGAGCATGGCTTCTTCTACTATCCATTCTACACGAGACCAATCACCACCAGGGGATAGGTCGTATTTCTCTTCGATGGCGTCAACGAAGTATTCCTGCCAAACCTCGAGGCTTCTTGCCATAGCTCCGTACCTTTCGTCTCCCCAACCTAATAGGAGATCCTCTATCAGACCTTCTCTGTTCATATACTGCATAGCAAACCTTATATCGTTGTGTGCGAACGGATTGACCGTCCACTCATCGTCATAATTGTTTGCCATATACCGTACATTTTCTGCTTCGTCGATCCATCCTTGGTCTACAGCGTCCAAAATCTCTGCAGTTTCCCATCCTTCGTGAGCTGGGTTCAACAACCAGTTGTTGTAAGAACCGAACACTTCCCACGTGGATAGCTGTGCCTTGTATGTAGGAGCTAGTCCCTGCCAGATAGGACCATCTACCGAATGCATAAATATATGCGTCTCGCCTTCGGCAGCTGCGATGGCTCCGTCTTCCATATCCAAAGTGACTCCAAAGTCGATTGAGCTGACTCTTTCACCTTCATCTTGTGCACTAGTAGCACCAGAAATCACTGTAAAAGCGGCGATCACTAAAACCGATACTATCATTACAGATAGTATTTTTTTCCATTTCATGTTTTGTTCTACCTCATCTCATGATTAAGTAAACAAGGTATTTATAATTTACTTATTTGGATTATTTTAATATATTCTATCTTAAATTTAAATTTTACTTTTGTTCTGAACGCTTATTAAGATCACCAAAATAGTGATGAAAAATGAGGATTTACAAATTGAAAAGGAAAGGTAATATCACGGAGTGTCAAAAATCAAAGTTTTTTACCTTCAGAACCTTACTTTCGTTAAGCGACGATTTCAGTCTATTCGATAGAAGACTTAACGATCTGATTTTATAGCTTAAAAGGCTAAAAGGCTAAAAGGTTACGTGAAACTAAAATATATGGGTACATCGAAGCTTATTTTTGTATCCACTGCGATGGTAGAATTCAACCACTGTTTTGGGAAGGTATTACAATCATATCGTTGAACTACTTATCTTTTGAAACACTTAGATCAAAAGGGATCTATGTTAGAAGGATTAGAAGGATAAACGATGGTATTTTCTTCATAGAAAAAGGCTCGATCTTCATGAATAAGAAATACAAAATTTCTAGTTACGGGCAGAGGCGAGAAGTAATCGTAGGAGACCACCATAAAATCCCCGAAGTCCCTTTTCTCTAGGTAATATACGCCTAGTCTACCAGGAAAGCTAGCCAGCCTTTCTAGATCTACATGCTGTCGAATATCATTTATGAACCAGTCGCGAGTAGGAGAAGGTTTCTCATAAATGTCAAATTTATCTTCGGCCTCCTCGATCCTGAATCTCTTCCTTAAATCTGATGTTATCCACCATACTTCTCGCTCCTCAGTGATATACCATCCTTCTTCGATAGTATATCCTTCTTCATCGAACGCACTAATCAGGTCTTCGGAGACCGATCCTTCTTCAAGTTCATATTCCGGTTTTTCCAAACTGAAAAGATACGTATCCATCTCAGAGATTATAGCGTCGATATCATAAGATGGTCCTAATTTTCTCCTCAATTGCCGATATTCTATAGAACCTAGCCCACCTACCGGCCTACTATCGTACTCTATACTCCTTTCCTGAATCTGAAAAGAAACAAAATTACTCACTGGTATGAATAGGAGTATGAATATGATCAAAAAGACCTGCAGCCTTTCCATCTCTCCCTTTCTTTTTTTTATCTCAGGAAAACTTTTTTTTCTACTTCCAAAATCAGAAATGCCCTGAAGAGTTTTTTTCTTTTGCCACATCTTCCACACTAAAAAAATCAATCCTAAGGGTAAGACTAGATAGTAAACGATATATAACCCGATCAACGACCACATATATTCCATTTTTCTCTAATATAGTTTAACCAAATCAGTCAGCTTTAAAATTTTTGATAGAGTAATGTTTGAGAACATAATAAAGGGAGAGTAAAAAATCAAATACTCCCAAAAAAGTTGGGAAAGATGTCTTTTGACCAACAAGAACGAAGGAAAGAAACATGGATTGGCGAATCATGGTTCCAAAGGATCTAATCAAATATATTTTCCCTATTTACTTTTCTTTGGGATGAGAGCTACCAAAAAAATCAATGCAATAACTATAGGAATAGTGAGTTGGGAAATTACTCTTGAAACTTCCTCCGTTCTTTCTCCTAATGCATACAACTTTTGGTCAACTGAGGCTATATACAAATCCCCATCAGGTCCAAGGGCTGGTGATGAAAACACATTATCTCCAGTCTCAATTCTCCACCTCTCTGTGCCGTTAGGATACAGTGAATAAGTATGATTATCATATGAACCGAAATAGATCATCCCTTCAGGACCAACAGCAGGGGAGGAGTGAACTTCTCCTCCTGTTTCAAAATGCCATTTTTCTGTTCCATTAGGGTTCAGTGCATAAAGATTGTTATCGGCAGAACCGACATATATCGTTCCATCGGGACCGATAGCTGGTGAAGAGTATATAAGACCATCAGTTACATACTCCCAAAGTTTTGATCCAGTATCATCGATCGCGTACAATTTATAGTCAAAAGAGCCAAAATATATGTTACCATCATCTCCCACAGCAGGGGAGGAAAGGATTTGATTTAAATATTGATCGGGAAGATCGTACTTCCAAATTTCATTGCCTTCTGGATCTAGGGCGATAAGTTCACCCCACTGCTCTAGTTCAGATACAACTGCATGGTAACCAAAATAAATGTTACCATCTTCATCCAAAGCAGGAGTGGAGATTATTCTTCCTTCCTCCCCATAAGAATACTTCCACTGAATAGTGCCGTTGGGATACAAAGAGTAAAGGTCTTGGGAAGCTATCAAAACAGACCCGTCTTCCCTTATAACCGGCGAGGAGATTATCGATGTTTCAAAAGGTTCGCTGATCATCCAATTTTCTGTTCCATCCGAATTTAGGGAATAAAATCGACCTCCATTGGTGCCGAAATATATAGTGCCATCATCCGCAATAGCGGGTGCGGAGGAAATGCTCGAAGTGGTTTGGAAACTCCATTTTTCCGAACCATCAGATCTAATCGCGTAAAGTTTACGATCATAAGATCCTATGTATAAGGTCCCATCAGTTCCAATAGCCGGAGAAGAATCGATGATGCCTTCGGTCTGAAAAGTCCATTCTGTATGGTTGGAAACTTCCTGAGTCGATTCTTCATTCCTCCCAGTATTACGGAGATCTCCTCTGAACTTCGGCCAAGAAGATTCCGCTAAAGCGCCTTCGGCCGAGTGCACGAACAGTGGTAAAGTCGAAGTGATCATGATCAATACGACAATCGATGTTACAAATTTGATCATAGGTCTTTTACTAAACATAGGGAAGTTATGGAAGAACGTAAGTTATTTATCTTTTGGTTCTAGCTATATCATTTTTTGTAAAAAAAAGTTAGCAAAAACAAAATTAAAAGAAAAAAGGTTTTTTGGATTTTGGTCTTTTCTGTTACTATAGCTCTTCTTCAGGTTCTTCTTCTTCGAAAAGGTCTTCCTCTGTTTCTTCTGGTTCCTCGAATATCTCTTCTTCCTCTTCTTCACCGAATAACTCTTCTTCCTCTTCTTCCTCGAACATCTCTT
>PWFU01000106.1 GCA_003554185.1 Candidatus Dojkabacteria bacterium | reverse complement strand
GGTTCGGCCTGTGGTTCCGCAACACGGTCAGCACGGTCACGTCACAGATCATCGACAGCGCGGTGTTCCTAACCATAGGGTTCGCAGGGGTGATGCCGCGGGAGGATCTGATCGTGATGTTCGTGACCTACGTGGTAGCGAAGTTCATAATCGCAGTGATCGACACACCGTTCGTATATCTCGGTGTAGCACTTGTAAGGAGGTATGGGAAAGATGATTAAGACAGTGGTGGTTCCGAGTGAAGATGTGTGTAGCGTAACGAGCATAGGTATAGACCTGGAATTCGAGGCCATATGTCCCGTTCCAGGCAAGCCTTACGGGGGAACGATCGAGGTTAGTTACAAGCCCATGATCGAGGAGGAGACCAAGCTCATCGAGTGGAACAGCTTGCAGGACTGGATTGAATCCCTGCGGAACACTGAGCACACGGCGGAGGGCATGGCAAACCTGGTAGCTCAACGCGTCCATGATGCCGTGAATCCCGAGTGGGTCGAGGTGACTCTGTGGGTGGAATCGGCGTTCCACCTGCCAGTAATGGTGGTGGCGGAGTTATGATGGAGATAAGGGTATCAACGACAGTCCGAGCCCTGCACTGCTGGCCTGAAGCCAGTGGTGTTAGGGAGTATCTGAAACATTCGCACATGCACGACTTCCGTGTCACGGCATGGGCTGACGTTAATCACGCTGACCGAGACATTGAGTTTCATGACCTGCGGGACGATCTCCAGGCGGCGCTCATCTCCAGGGCCAGCTACAAGCGGCTTACGGGTGATCGCGGGGAGGAGGTGGTGGTCTACGACTTCGGCAGAGCATCCTGCGAGGACTTAGGTAACTGGATCCTCGGTAAGATGCCTCACGTCAAGCGCGTCCGAGTGATGGAGGATGCGGACTGCGGCGCGGAGGTGTATCGGGATAGTAGGCCCAGGCCACCTGTGGTGACCATATGTGGCTCCACGCGCTTCAAGCAGGCATGGCTCGATGCCATGAAGCTCCTGGAGGAGGAGGGATGTGCGTCCTTCATGGTGGGGAGCTTCATGCACGCAGACCAGGAGGAGATCTCGGAGGAGGCGAAGATAGCCTTCGACGAGCTTCACAAGCGCAAGATAGAGATGTCTGACTGGATCTATGTGCTCAATGTGGACGGATACGTCGGCAGGAGCACTGCGGGAGAGATCCGACACGCACAGGCCCTGGGTAAGGGAGTGCGCTTCCTGGAACCCGACAAGGTTCCCGAGGAGTTTAGGTAGCGGGAGGGCCTTCGGGCTCTCCCTTACCACACAGTAGAGAGGGGATGGTGACGATTAATGTGAGAGAGGAAGTGGCTAAGTTCGCGCAGGTCATGGAGCACAAGCTCAGATGCAACGACCATAAGCCGCATTGGAAGGAGCTCGGCGTTGATAGTGCTCAGTGGTTTCTTGATCGTCTACGTGAGGAAGTGGAGGAACTCGATGAGGCATTATCCCGCGGCGACCGAGACGATATCATGAAGGAAGCCGCGGACGTCGGCAACTATGCCATGATGATCATGGACATATATGCGAGAGGAGGTAATGGTATTGGCATATGCGATTATGAGTTGGAACGAGCAGAGAGAGGGAGTATTCCTCGACCGCTACGCGCTGAAGGACGTGCAAGGTCAACAGGTGGAGAGCGATCCGCAGGAGATGTGGAAAAGGGTCGCTAACAACATGGGTAGGACACCTGAGGAGAGGGAGGACTTCCTTTCTATTCTTCAGGACTTTCAGTTCGTTCCAAGCGGTAGGATCCTGTCAGGCGCGGGAGCGGGCCAGCAGGTGACCTACTACAACTGCTTCGTCATTGGTGTTCGGGCCAGGGACATGACGAAGGGTAACGACAGCAGGCACGGTATAATGGATACCCTATCCGACATGGTGGAGATTACAGCCCGCGGTGGCGGGGTAGGGGTTAATTGGTCTACGCTGAGGCCCTCAGGCTCCTACATCCAGGGAGTCCACGGCAATAGCTCAGGGGCCAACAGCTGGATGAGAGGCGCGGACGGTCTGGCGGATCAAATCCGTCAGGGCGGCAGTAGAACCGCGGCCTTGATGTTTATGTTGGAGGACTGGCATCCCGACATATTGGAGTTCGTGAATCCCGAGAGGCGGTTCGAGAGGGCCAACTTCTCGGTTGGCGTGTCCGATCGGTTCATGCAGGCTTTGGAGAATGATGAGGACTGGACTCTCATCTTCCCTGATACGTCACATGAGCTCTACGACCGTCTGTGGGACGGGAACATCCGAAAGTGGGTCGAGAGCGGCCTACCAGTGAAGGAGTATGCTCGGGTTCCTGCGAGGAGAATATGGATGGAGATGCTTGACGGGGCGCATCGCACGGGTAGTCCTGGTGTGGTGTTCCTCGAGAGGTGTAACAAACGATCCAACACCTGGTTCGCGGAGGAACTAATTTGCATGAATCCGTGTGGGGAACAGTCACTCCCTGCGGGAGGATCCTGCAACCTGGGATCCATCAACCTGGCGGCCTTCTGGGATCCAACCAGAAGGGATCTGCGTTGGGATGCGCTTGGCAGGGCCGTCCGACTGGCGGTCAGGTTCCTGGACAACGTGATAGACCTCAGCGTGGACATCAACCAGGAGATCGGCGACATCCAACGGCAGATCCGACGGGTCGGTCTGGGGACTATGGGTCTGGCGGACGTGATGATACTTAGTGGTGTTCGCTACGGCTCCGCGGAGAGTCTGGCTCTTATAGACCACATATATTCCTTCATCAGGGATCAGGCCTACCTTGCCAGCGTTGATCTGGCGGTGGAGCGGGGGTCTGCTCCAGCGCTGGACGTTGACAAGTATCTCCAGGCGCACTTCATTCGAACCCTACCAAACGAGGTCAAGACCGCTATACGGGCCAATGGTATCCGCAACCTACAGCTACTGACGCAGGCTCCGACGGGGACAACGAGCATACTGGCGGGAGTGTCCAGCGGCATCGAGCCCGTCTTCAGCAAGAAATACCTGCGCAGGGATGCCACTGGCGAGCACTACATGACGCATCCACTGTTCGAGGGGGTGTGCGGCCAGCACCTGGTCACGGCGAGCCAGGTGAGCATTGAGGAGCATGTCCGCGTGCAGGCCAAGGTTCAGGAGTATCTGGACAGCTCCATATCGAAGACCATAAACCTGCCAACCGATTCCACATTGGACGACATTGATGAGGCGTATAGGCTGGCCTATGACCTCGGATGTAAGGGAGTGACGGTCTACCGCAACGGCTCCCTGGACGACGTTCTTTACGAGGGAGATAGCGGGGAATGCGAGGTGTGCAGTGTATGAGCCAACTATTCCTGGTTGACTGCACCGAGTGCGATACCCAGTGCGTCCTGCACGCACCTCATCGGGTTCGATGGGAGTGCTACAACTGCGGGGCCGACCTGCGACCTGACTGGCAGAAGGAGCAAGAAGATTAGCAAGGCATGAGTGATAGTATCCGATGGTGTTCGGGTGCTACGATGAGCGTGGAAGGAGGAGGATGAAAATGAAGATAGCGACGATATTACCAACGGAATACCTGGGCCTGGAGATGAGGAACGACTACCACCTCTGTCTGGCGCACCTCCTGGGTGATGCGAGATATGGGGAGTTCTTCAAGCACCAGGCCAGGAAGGGAAACCTCGTTATGATGGATAACGGGGTCGTCGAAACGGGGGAGCCAATGGACATCCATGAGCTCATTACCCTCGCGGATCACCACGGGGTTCATGAGATGGTGCTTCCCGACAAGATCTACAGCAAGCAGGAAACCCTAATGCGCGGCGGCAGGGCGATGTTCTACTTCTACAAGAAGCGCTCCGAGATGGAGCATGACATCGACCTGGTAGCCGTCCCTCAGGGCGCGGATGCGCGGGAATGGGCCATATGCGTCAAGGAGATGCTCGAGTGGCCCGTCAAGACCATCGGAATATCAAGGTTCATATCTCGATACTTCCCAAGCAGGGCCGAGGCCTTGAGGAGCGTTCCTGAACTGGTGGACAGTGACAAGGAGATCCATCTCCTGGGATGCCCTAACGATCCACGGGAGATATATGAGGTCGAGCAGGCCTTCCCTGGGCGCGTTCGCGGCGTGGATAGTGGTATAGCGGCCATGTATACCCAGGTGGGCAAATACGCGGGCGATGGGGATCCCAAGCCCGATGTGGAGCTTGACTTCTCGAACGATGCGCTGGATGAGGAACTGCTCCAGCGAAACGTCGAATGGTGGAGGAACCGATGCTTGGGGAACGTGTAGCATACGGACTGTTGATCATATCCCTCGTCGGTGCGGTGAGCCTCCAGGCGGTGGAAATCAACCAGAGGCGGGCCGAGGTCAAGGATCTCCAGGAGGAAGTTCACACTTTGGCCCGCGAGGTTTCCACGAGAGAGGCCGAATTGGAGCAGGCCTATACCGACCTATTGGGTAGGTGGGAGGATTTCGAGGAGGACGCGACGGAGTGGACGGTGGAGGAGTTCCGCATCACTGGCTACGCTCCCTTCGACGATCCTGCGGGCCTGTGCTCCGACGGGGATCCAACCACTACCAGGTCGGGAACCTATCCGACTGAAGGCAGGACAGTGGCCGTGGATCCCAACGTAATTCCGCTGGGGACACCGCTATGGGTCGAGGGTTATGGATGGCGGATGGCTGAGGATACGGGAGGAGCCGTGCGCGGGAACCACGTTGATGTTATGGTGGACGATCGCGCTAAGGCCCTCCAGATCCACGGTGAGGCCGTCGTAATATACCCTGAAGAAGGAGGAGGATATTAATGGCAAAGGTTTACACGGTCGTCGGCGCTCTGTGGGGCGACGAGGGCAAGGGGAAGTTCGTTAATTACCTGTGCAACCGCAACAACGCGGACATAGCTGTGCGGTTCAACGGGGGTAGCAACGCAGGCCACTGCATCCACACGGAGGAATTCGGGACGGTCATGTTCCGCACTCTCCCGACTGGATCGACGCGGCCTGGGACGACAGCTGTGCTGGGCAACGGCATGGTCATCGATCCCGAGTTCCTTTTGAAGGAGATCAAGGTAGTCCGCGCGATCAATCCCGACTTCAAACTCTTAGTGGACAAGAGGGCGCATCTCGTCCTACCAATACACCAGAAGGCGGACGGGAACCAGGATGATGAGAGGAAGCAATCTATAGGAACGACGCGGAGCGGAAATGGCCCTGCCTACTCGGATAAGGCCTTCCGCGCGGGTGTGCGAGTGCAGGATCTTTACCGTCTCAACTGGGAACTGGACAACATGCTGTCCGCGGTGGTAATGCGCAACGGCGGTGGGGTGGAAGATCTAAGAGAGCTGGAGAAACTATCCCGCAAGTGGCGCGAGGAGCTGTCGGACTATGTTGGTGATGGTAGCGCGCACGTTAACGACGCGATCAGTGAGGGAGCAACGGTGGTATTTGCTGGAGCCCAGGGGGTTCTGCTGGACATCGACCACGGAGACTATCCCTTCGTAACATCCTCCAACTGCATCCCTGCGGCAGTGGGAACTGGTGCGGGGGTCGATCCTCGGCGCGTTGATGATGTCGTCGGAGTGGTGAAGGCCTACAGCACGCGGATCGGTGAGGGGCCGCTACCCACGGAGATCCGCGATGAGGAAGTGGCGGAGCACATCCGCAGGCAGGGTAACGAGTATGAGATCGGGGTTCACATACACAGGCCGAGGCGCATAGGCTGGCTCGACGCGGAGGGCCTTCGCAGGTCAGCTCGAGTGTGCAACTACGACTACCTGGCCATTACCCTTCTGGACGCGCTGAACGGCCTGGAGAGGATCGAGATACCTGGCGTGGGAACCATGCCTGGTTGGGACGCGGACATTAGCAAGGCTAAGAGTATGGATGATCTGCCGACGAGCATGTGCGAGTATATCAGCGAGGTGGAGAACATCGCGGGATGCCGCGTGGGTCTGGTCTCCACGGGGCCTCACACAGATCAGGTGATAGACCTAAGGAGTGAGTGGAGATGAGAGTAGGAAACTGCGACCAGTGCTCCCTCAGTGGTGAGCCCGTTCATCCACATGGATGGACGGAGGAGCCAGATATAGCATTCGTCGGGGAAGCTCCTGGGGCAGAGGAGGAGCGGCGCGGTCGGCCATTCGTCGGTCGCGCGGGCAAACTCCTGCGGGAGGCCCTGACACTTATAGACTTTGACCTGGAACGTATATACTATACCAACGCGTGCCTGTGCAGGCCACCGAAGAACCGTGATCCGCGAGCCAAGGAGATGAGGGCCTGCAACGGGCGGCTATTGGAGGAACTATCCGAGGTCAAACCGCGGATCGTTGTTCCACTGGGTAACATTGGCATTAACTCCCTGCTTGGAGGAGGCCGCGGGATAACCAAGCGACGAGGCATATACCAGGAGGCGCACGGACACCGCATCATACCAACACTACATCCAGCGGGGGTTCTGCGGTCACCCGAATCCTTTGTGGACTTGGTGGCCGATCTGGAATACATCAAATCCGTTCTGGACGGGGAGGAGCCCGTCATCAACCCACCGCGGGAGTCATACGTCATAATAGAAACGCAGGAGGGCTTCGATGCACTCATCAAACGTCTGCGGGATGTGGGCAAGGCCGCAATCGACCTGGAGACCGCGAGCCTGGATTTCATGGACGGCCACATACTAAGCGTCGGTTTCACCTGGGCGCGAGGAACTGCTTGCGTCCTGGACTGGCAGGCCCTGGTGGAGGGTAACCTGGCTAACTTCAAGGCCCTGCGAGATACCTTGGCAAATATAGACTGCTACTTCCACAACGGTCAGTTCGACGTCCTGTGGTTGAGGGCCAAGGGAATATATCCGAGGTTTGTTGGGGACACCATGCTAATGCACTACGCGATAGATGAGCGGCAGGGATCCCACGGCCTCAAGCGGCTGTCCATATCACGGTATAGATCTCCCGAGTATGATGACGAGCTCAAGGCACTAATAAAGGCCAAGCGCTCGGCGCGGGAGAATGGGGAGAAAGGAGCGGTGAAGGTTCTGGTGGATGAGGAAGACCGCAAGGCTCCTCTTAAACTCTCCCTGGACGACTGGGCAGATGACGAGGTGCGGCGGGCCATAATGGAGTATAACGGAGCGGATTCCGACTACACCCTTCGACTGTCCGAGGATCTCAGGCAGGATATGGTGGAGGACGATGTGTCCGAGGTGCATGAGAAGCTCCTGGTTCCCGCGGCGAGTCACTTCATTGACCTGGAGCTCAGTGGGATGTTGGTGGACATTGACTACCACGATGCTATAGGAGCGGAGTGGTCGGCTAAGATCGAGGAGCTTGAGGGTAGGATACGGAGCTACGAGGGAGCCGAGGAGATTAACCTTAATAGCCCGAAGCAGATCGCGGAGTTCATATTTGACCACCTGGGACTGATTCCTATGGTCAACGAGGACACCGACCGCATTGACCAGGACACCATACTGCAACAGATTCAGCAGGTGGAAGATCCCGAGGCACAGGAGTATTGGAGGTCGTCTACCTCCCACATATTTACGGACATGAAGCCGCGGAGCACGTCCACCTACATGCTATACTGGCTGGCCCAACAGCACGAGTGGCCCAGGTTGATCGTCGAGCACAGGGAGTATAGCAAACTGCACGGCGCATACTATCAGGGATACAAGGATATAATGTGGAAGGACGGGCGCATCCGACCGCGCTACAGGGTTCATGGGACGCGGACGGGCAGACTGTCCTCCACGGATCCCAACATCCACGGGATGCCACGGCAAAAGGTTATAAAGGACATATTCACCGCGGATCCAGGCTATACCCTGATACATGCCGACTACTCCCAGGCGGAGATCCGCATGATGGCCCACTTCGCAAAGGACGACAAGCTAATCGAGGCACTGCACGAGACGGACATCCACAGGGCCATATCACGGGAGCTGTTCAACCTCTCGGAGGATGAGCTTGACGCGCTTCCCGAGGAGGAGGTCAAGTTCAAGAGGAGGGCCGCTAAGACGATCGCGTTCGGCCTCATATATGGTAGGTCGGCCAAGAGTCTGGCTCCCCAGCTGAGCGTCTCCCTAACGGAGGCCGAGGCATACATGAAGAAGTTCTTCCAGATGATGCCTGGGGTCACCAGGTGGATAGCTCGGCAGAAGGATCGCGTCCTGCGCGACCAGGAGGTCACCTCCCTATATGGTAGGAAGCGGCGGTTCCCGATCATCTTGGATAGGGGGCATGCCAACGAGGTCAAGCGGCAGGCGGTCAACATGCCGATCCAGAGCTCGGTAAGCGATATGAC
Source organism: Candidatus Dojkabacteria bacterium (assembly GCA_003554185.1). GTDB lineage: Bacteria > Patescibacteriota > Dojkabacteria > SC72 > T1SED10-24 > T1SED10-24. Next base: position 2,991 of record PWFU01000106.1, on the reverse strand, counting down.
ACTGCTGGCGAACCTGCGGGTAATGGAAACCCTGCGCAGTGAGGGTATCAGCGTCAGGCCCTGGCCGCACATCCACGACGGGTTCCTGATCCAGGTTCCCAGTCACCTGGTGAAGCCGTCCACGAAGATCCTCATTGACGTGATGCACGACGTGGACTTCGAGACCGACGTTCCGTTCTCGGTGGAGGTGGACGTCGGCAGGAAGTGGGGCGACATGGAGACAATATACGAGGGGTAGCATCTACTACCAGAGTCCTATCTTTCTGGGACTCTGGTATTATTTTTGATCTACTACCAAAGGATTAAATTTCTACTACCTTCGGTCTATTTTTGGGTGAGGGCGCGGGCATATGAGCCGCATATAATCGGAGGGGTCAGGATATCTGTTGGATACCTGGCTCCTCCGAATTTTTTCGAGGAATTCGCTATTAGCCTATTTCATCCAATGGTGACCTGTGGTTTAATGAAGATGCACCAGGGAGGTGCGCAACACCAGCTCTTCGACAACCGAACAGGAACACCCGAAAGGGCGGCGGGGGCCGATATCACCTGGGGGGCCAAGGGGCCTTAAAAGGCAAACAGCCGCCACGACCCTGCCAGACCAGAGGCGGCTCGGGTAGCACCCGAGAGGGAACAACCGAGCTAAAGAGCGGACGGAACACTGGCAGGCGAGCGGAGAAGGGTAAACAACACCCCAAGGAACAGCCGAAACGGAGCTACGGCTCCGTCGGTGAGGGATAGCCTCCTCACCCTGATGAGAGCAGGCTATACCAACTCAAAGGAGGACGATCAGATGAGAGGCATACGGGAAACTAAGCAGGCACTGGGTCTGGGAACGGAGTGGACGGTTAAGAAGGCTAACTCGATCAAGATCATCTTCAGGAACCGCAGGACGAATGAAACCGCGGTTCACTACCGATAAGGAGGGCTAACAAATGAGAGAGCTTAACGAGAGGATCTTCGACCTAATCGCGGACGAGATCGAATGGGAAGGGATGGCAATGGGGATCGACGACCTGATAGAGGGTAAGAACACGGTATGGCTAACACTGCACGAGGAAGATGAGGGATTCAGGGCCGCGATGAAACAGCGCGGGGTCAGCACCATGAAGGAACTGGTAGAGGAGCACATCAACGAGGAGCTCACCGAGTGGCCCTGCAAGGTGAGCCTGGAAGCGGACGGAGACGGCTACGCGATAAGGTTCAGGCCTGAATGCCCTGAATGCGGCGAGCCAACGGATCAAGCACCGATGAGCGATCCCGAAACGGACGAGCACATCGGAAGCTGGTGGTTCTGCACCGCATGCGACTGGGAAAGGGACATGATGATCAGGGAGGAGGAATAACAGCCGAAACCAGGCCGCAGGGCCTGGTCAGCAGGGAATGGCCGCCCTGCTCTGAGGATGGCAGGCCAACACCACCATATAGAGGAGGAGATCGACAATGACTAAGAGGACAATGAGCACGGGCATCAGCCCGAAATACGTAAAGGGATGGGACGCGGAGAAGGCTATAAGGGAGATCATACAGAACTACCTGGACAGTAGGAAGGAATTCAACTGCGAGGGACACCTCGACTGGAGGAACGGGATGGGGATCGCCAAGGACTACGGGCCAGGGCTCGAGCTTCGTCACCTGGCACTGGGAGTAAGCGAAAAGGACGGCGACACCATCGGGAAATACGGCGAAGGCCTAAAGCTGGCACTACTGGTGATGGCTCGCGAGGGCCGCGACATCGAGGTCTGGGCTAACGGGAACGTCATAAGGCCAACCATCGAGCACGACGCGGACTACCAAACGGAGGTCATGGTTCTGAATGTAGAGCCGATGGCTCCGAGGCACGCGGCGACGCACACAGGAACCAGCGTCAAGTTCGAATGCACCGAGGAGGAGCTTGAAGCAGGGAAGCGCTACTTCGAGCACTACCTGGTCAAGAAGGACGACTTCGAGTGGATGGAGCGCGGCAAGATCAGCACTCCAGGAGGCTTCATCTTCATCAACGGCGCTAAGGTCGGGGAGATACCCAACGCACTGTTCAGCTACCACCTACAGGAGCGCGAGACAGGTGACATTGGTAACCGTGACCGCGAGATCGTCAACAGGAACCTGGTCGAGCGGGTTGTCCGCAAGGTCATCAGCGAAACGAGCTCCACCAAGGTAATGGAGCGCATACTGCTGGCAGTAGCCCGCGAGGAGGAGGCCTGGGAGGTAGAGATCGGCCTCAACGAATGGATGCTCGGCAAGGACAGCCGCAGGGTATGGAAGCGCGCATTCAACAAGGTGATCGGTAAGGACGCGGTGGTAAGCGACGGAAACCAGGACGCAGACGTTCAGGCCCGCTACAAGGGCCACAAGATACTGAAGGTCGGCTTCCGCTGGCAGGAAGCACTGGGAGCAATCGGGGTCGAAACCAGCACCGAGGTCATCACGAGGAACAACGGCGGAGCCAAGAAGATAGCGCTGAAGAACCTGACCGAGGAGGAGCGCAGTAACTTCAAGACGGCCCGCACACTGGTTGAGCGGCACTACAACGAGACAGGGAGCGTCAGCATCGCGGAAGACCTCAGCAGGATGAGCGGCGCAAGCCAGGACACCAAGGTAAACGGGGTCTACAAGCGGAGCGAGGATCGGATCTACCTTCGCAGAGGCATCCTGGCAGACCTTCAGCAGACCATACACGTCCTGCTCCACGAGGCGGTTCACAAGCACAGCGGCGCGAATGACTGCACAGCGGAATTCGAGCGCGCGCTAACCGACGTGGCAGTAGGCATGATGATGAAGGAGGTGAACTAAATGCGCAGGGGTATAGCAAGCTTCGCAGGGACAGCCAAGCAGTTCGCGGCGGTGGTCAAGCTGGCTAAAATGCACGGGATCAGCATCGACGAGGCACAGAGGATACTTCGCGAGACAGCAGGCGCGAAGCTATAGCCGAAACCAGGGCTCGGCCCTGGTCGGTGGGAGATGGCCTACCCACCCTGAAGATGGCAGGCC
>PWFU01000084.1 GCA_003554185.1 Candidatus Dojkabacteria bacterium | reverse complement strand
GTTCATCTGGATTGGAATCTAATTCAGGCAGTGGAGAACTAAATGGATCTATTTCTTCTAGATTAACTATCTCCACATAATCGGGAAATTCCGGTTGTATGTGAATAGAATCCTCACTTGCATTTGCTTTACCGACGAGTCCATCATGCTGATTCCATCCTGTAGTTAAGATTAATGTCACAAGAATCATAACTAATCCGAAAACTACAAATTTTTGTCTGTGAAGCATGTCCATTCCTCCCTTAATCTCTATTTTGAATTGCGCACCGTAATATATTTTTAATGGCTTTGGCCATATAATGTGGGAATGAATAATTCAGATTGTAAAAGAGCGAAAAGCATCTCTACCCAATTATACTATAGGGTAGTGGTGGAAATCAACTCCTTGGTAATGAGTCTCTTTATTTTATTTTAAACTTTCAAAACTATAGGGTGTTTAAAACTCGTATCCCTCTTTCGCATTTAATGCGCTTCGCTTGTCGCGAAGTACAAGAGGGATACGAGATTACTACTGAAATATCATAGTATTAATTTTTTCAAATGAGCCTGAAGTTCACCTCCTGTGAAGTTAACTTGAGTAGGTAAAGGTTCGTATGCTTCAGTGATATGTGAAGCGTAGGGTAAATCCATAAAATATCCGAAATTCAGATCTACAGGTAACCATTTATCTACATCATCAACGTAAATTTCAATCCAGCTATGTCTCACTCCTTCCAGTGAACCTGGGGTAATATTTTTGTATTCCGGTCTTGCATATCCATATACTATTCTAGTTTGGAATCCCTCCTTTGTTAAGTGATCTTTTAAGTTATGGTGCAAATTGAGACAATTTCCAGAATTAGGAAATGTATCATAGATCTTTCTAATATGGTTTATTTCAGTATTATCACCTTCTAACATAAATTTATGAATTTCAAGATTGTAATTCACAACTAGGGTCTTTTTTTGATGAGGTTGAATTTCACCTAATTCAAAAGTAGCAATGCTATTATCTAGCTGTATTGTTGGATAGTTCGCCTCCCATGTGATATTTTGATAAAAGGTTTCGTTCAAAATTGGAACTAAAACTACAACATCTTTCGCGATTTCATCACTTATATTTTCCACTGTTATTACTGTATGTAGATTTGTTTTGTGTGATTCTTCTTTCGTTATAGCTAATGTTTCTGTTTTCTCTATATCCTCCTCCTTTTTCTCGGTATTCTTAGCCTTTTTCTCATCTAATTCCTCCTTTTCTATAATTTGGCCTTCTTGTACATCAACAACGTTATCGAGATATCCCTCCTTTTCTACAGGACTAGCTACGATATTGTTTGTAATAGTAGCATTAGTTGAATCCGTTAATAGTAGTACAAACACAGCAAGAATCACCAGAATTATTAAGATATGTTTAAGCAAACGAAGTGTTTTTAACATTTTACTTCCTCCTCAAAATTTTGTTAGAAACTCTCTTAATGTATATGAAATGGATAAACCATCAAAAAAAAATTAGTGGATGAATTTACTTTACTATGATATTTAGTTTTTAATGAACGTGTAAAAATATATTTATCTTTACGACAACTGATTATACTATAGGGTACGCCAGTAAGTCAACGTATGGATATTGGTTAGTTAGTGGATTGTCTACTGCGGGATACTATGGGTCACTCTGTGGGCTCTATTAAATCTAATTCGACCTTGCCTTTGACATATTCGGGATGAAGTATGTATAGGTCTAGAACTGATTTATGAAGAGCTAAAATTTCCCTCATTTTGTAATACTCCTCACCTAAATAGTTATATTTAGTTGCAGAATATCCTGTGCTCTCTATACCTAGATTTTGGCATGTAAATATTGCTCTCGAGAGGTGATAACCCTGTGATATTAATAGTGCTTTTTCTACTCCCCAAATATTTTTTGCTCGTGCACAAGTATCATACGTTCTCAATCCAGCATAATCTCTTACAAGATCTTCTGCTTTAATATCATGTTCATAGAGGAGGTATTCGTACATAGCTTGGGGCTCATTATGATATGGGGAGCTATTATCACCAGATAGGAGAATTTTCTGTATTTTATCATCGTAGTACAGCTTAGAGACACTGTCTAGCCTATCTCTTAGCATGGTATTAGGTTTCCTGTCGGGTGTTAAACCGGCTCCAAAAACTATAGCTACATTATATTGTAGAATGTTTTCAGGATTCGTATATATCTTGTATTTACCAGACTGTACAATGAAAAACGGTACAGCAATGAAATAGATTGCAAATATAATTAAAATTGTAAGTATAATTTTTAAAATCTTCATAGGCAGATTTTACTATATTTCTCATTAAATGTAGAATAAACTATGTCTAAGTTTTTTGAAACTTTAAATAAAAAAGAGGTGAAATGTAGGGCGTGTGCAAGAAACTGTAGCCTTTCTGAGGGTCAAGTTGGATATTGTTGTGTACGTCTAAATAATGGTGGTGCAGTTGAATTATTGAATTACGGTAAATTTGTATTTCTCAAAAAGAGACAAAATACACTTTATGTTG
>PWFU01000108.1 GCA_003554185.1 Candidatus Dojkabacteria bacterium | reverse complement strand
TCGGGGATAATTTTCGGGCCGTCGTCCCGGGGCGAACCGAGACCGCCGAAAACCCGGCCCAGCATATCCATGGAAACGGGCAATTCAATGGATTTACCCTGGAATCTTACTTTCGCACTGCCAATATTTAGACCGGTGGAACCCTCAAAAACCTGGACCAGGGCTTTATCCCGGTTAATTTCTAAAACCTGGCCCCGCCTGATATAACCACCGGGCATTTCTATTTCGACCAGCTCATCATATTTTACGCCTTCAACTTGCTCTACCAGCATTAAGGGTCCGGCTACATCAACAATTGTTTTATATTCTTTAAGCATATTCTTCCCCTCCTTCACCGGCAAATGATCCGATTTGCTCCTTGATCTCGCTCTTTATATTTTCCATCTCTTCAATATCTTCTTCCGGCATATCCCTGGCCCGGGCAATCCTTTCTTTTACCGGAACAGAAAACAATTTTTCCAGGTCCAGGTCTATTGCAGCCTTCTCGATAAGCGCTCCCGCCTCGTGGTGGTACATCAGGATTAACTCCATCATCTTGAACTGCTTCTGGAGGGAACTATAGGTGTCAATTTCATGCATCGCATTCTGGTGCAGAAAGTCTTCCCTGAGCGATTTAGCCGTTTCCAGGGTCAGTCTTTCCTTAGCAGAGAGGGCGTCAATCCCGACGAGGCGGACAATCTCTTCCAATTCCGCTTCTTCCTGGAGCAACCGCATCGCTTCCTTACGCATATCATTCCACTGTTCGCCGATGGTTTCACTGAAATAATCGGCAACATTGTCCAGGTAAAGTGAATAGCTCATCAACCAGTTAATTGCCGGGAAGTGGCGGCGATAAGCCAGGGAAGCATCAAGGCCCCAAAATACCTTCACAATACGCAGGGTGGCCTGGGAAACAGGTTCTGAAAGGTCACCACCGGGAGGGGAAACTGCACCCACCAGGGTTAACGCTCCTTCTCTTTCATCGCTGCTCTGGCAGATCACCCGTCCGGAACGTTCGTAAAAATCAGCAACCCTTGATCCAAGATAGGCGGGGTAACCTTCTTCACCGGGCATTTCCTCGAGGCGACCGGACATTTCACGCAATGCCTCCGCCCACCGGGAAGTAGAATCGGCCATCAAGGCCACGCTGTAGCCCATGTCCCTGAAATATTCGGCGATGGTAATCCCCGTGTAAACTGAAGCTTCCCGGGCGGCCACGGGCATGTTGGAAGTATTGGCAATCAAGACTGTCCGCTTCATTAAAGGTTCGCCCGACTGGGGGTCCAACAGCTCCGGAAACTCCATCAACACGTCGGTCATTTCGTTGCCCCGCTCACCGCAGCCAATGTAGACAACGATTTCTGCATCGGCCCACTTGGCCAGCTGGTGCTGAGTCACCGTTTTGCCGCTGCCAAAAGGCCCGGGGATACAAGCCGTCCCGCCCTTGGCCACGGGGAAGAAGGTATCAAGGATGCGCTGGCCGGTAATCATCGGGATATAAGGTCCCATTTTTTCCTTGTAAGGACGCCCCTTACGAACCGGCCACCTTTGCAGCATGGTAACATCTTGCACTTCATTTTCAGTTTCAATCCTGGCAATTACATCGGTAACGGTAGCTTCTCCGCTATTTATTTCCTTAACGGTTCCGGAGGCAATCTCGGGAGGCACCATGACCCTGTGTTCAACCAGGGTAGTTTCCTGGACGGTCCCGATAATATCGCCCGCCTGAACCTGGTCGCCTTCCTTTACTTTTGGCTGGAAATCCCACTTGCGTTCGCGATTGAGAGCATTGATTTCAACCCCACGGGTTATAAAATCGCCAACCTGCTCTTTAATCCCATCAAGGGGCCTCTGCACCCCGTCAAAAAAAGATTCAATCATCCCCGGCCCCAACTCCACACTTAAGGGTTCCCCTGTTGTGTAGACCGGTTCACCGGGGCCAAGCCCCCCTGTTTCTTCATAAACCTGTATGGAAGCCTGGTCACCGCGCAGCTCAACAACTTCCCCCATTAAACGGGCGTCGCTGACTCTAACCATATCATACATCCGCGCATCCCCCATTTGCTCAGCTACAACGAGGGGACCGGACACTTTAACGATCCTGCCAACATCCAAGTTATCACCCTTCTTTCCTGAAAAGAATATCTGCACCAATCGCTTTTTCCACATTTTCTTTGATTTGCTGGATGCCGATCCCTTTAGTTCCCTTGCTGTTGGGGATCAGGACTACTGTCGGCAAATAGCGCTTGTGCAGTTCATTAATTACGTCTTGCATCCCGCTGGCTAATTCTTCGGTTATAAAAATGACCCCGTAGTTTTCTGAAACCAGCTTTTTTAAGGTTTCCAAAGCCGCATCACCGCTGGTGACAGGAAAAGTATCCACTCCAATTGTTCTAAAACCAAGGATGGAGTCTTTATCGCCAACCACGGCAATCTTATATGTAGACATCTCGAATTCGCTCCCTAATCGAATCGGAAGGTAATTGATTAATTTTACCGACCAAAACGATACGGATATTTTTTATCTCAATCTCTTTCGCCCACAGGTAACCAACCAGGGG
>PWFU01000040.1 GCA_003554185.1 Candidatus Dojkabacteria bacterium | reverse complement strand
CAACAAGAACCGTATAAATCCATCCTGGTGTTGATGTGGATGTATCTAATACTTCTAACTCGTCGAAGATTTCGGGTGCAAGAGCAACTACTAAAAAGATAACAATAACTGCACCAATAAGCCCAGTCATTTTTCTATTTAGCCCTGCTTGTCCTTTTTCTTGTAATTCCTTTATATCGAAATTATCCATATTAGTATAGGGATATGTAACACTATTATTTAAATGTTTTGGTTATTTTACTATAATTTGATGGGATATGTTGTTATTTTGTCTTCATCAATTAACCTTTTATCAAATACACCTTTAACACTTCGAGTTTTTTGTACTACGCTAAGTAATGGTAGACTTCTTACATTACACTCAAGGATTGATGCGATACTTTCTTTATAATCCTTAAAGTTTGAATAATCCTCTAGTTCTAAAGCACGTTTATAGTTCTCAAAACTAAAGAGTTTGTCCTTTGAAATTCCTTTATGTTTTTGTAAAAAACATTCCTCATTTAAACGTAGAGCATAAAATTTAGGAAATAAAAATATACCCTCTGCTATATTATCCATCTTTATACCTTTATAGTCCTCTATATCGAGCATCCCTAACTCTTTCCCTGTGTCAAGTGTAATGTCTGTAACTATACTATCGGTATCACAATAATAAACATTCCCATCTTTCTCTTGTACTTCTTCTAGTGCTTCATAAAGTTTAATCCTACCGTACGCTGTCACAAATGACGCTATTTGTACAGTTGTATATTTTGATTTTGAATCTTCTTCTACTATTACAAAGTCTAAAACTTCGTTATAGTCCTTTACTTTATACTTTTTCATGAAGTATGAGAGTGGTTTACCTGTTGCATCAATTATTTTCCTAAATGTTCTACGTTGCCCAAACTTACCATATAAACTGTTTAGGTATAACTTTGCGATAAGACGTAAACCGTTGTTATTCTCGTTCTCTGCCTGTTGTTTAATATTATACCATTTCCGAACGTAACTCTCGAACGGTTTTTCTTTATCTGTGAAATAGTAACCATGATTAATTTTTATTTCGTAACCAAGACTTAATGCCTTTTCTATTTCAACGGATGTATAAACACCCCTAAAACTTCCTGTTGGAAAAATTAATTTATTGTCCTCTGAATATGTATGTAAAAAAGGTATATCAAGGTCGGGTGCTATTACTTCGCACTCATAAACACCCAGTTTATTTTTTTCAAGTTTGTTCGTTTTTATTGCGATCCCTGCAGGATACTCTTTTTCAAGCATAACGGATGGATACATTGATTTAAAATCAAAATACTTTAAGTTTTTACCGTACCTTTTAAATACTTCTGTTCTTGCCCCTGCATAACTTTTCCTTAAAAAGTCATCTAAATATGCAGGTACTCTTATTTTTTCGTGATCAAAGAGTGTTTTATGCTCTTTAAAGCATTCACTTGCAAGAGTAATCTTTATATCTTCTTTTCCTGTAAGTTTTAAATATTCTGTGATAACTTTATATAGTATTCTACTATCGCTTATAACGTAGTCGTCTATTTGTTCCTTTGTATATATATGGATCTGTGTCCTATCTATGTCTTGCTTTTGTTCATCTGTAAACTCTTCTGCAAGTTTCTTTAAACCTAACGGAAGGATTTTAAAACTATCCCTTAGCTCGAAAAGTTTTTTATTAGAGTTTGTATAATATACGCTTACGGTTGGTATATCTCCTGATATATTTTTAATAATAATCCTTAAATTTTTTCTTTGTCTTATCTCATCAAGCACAAATAAATTATCAAAACCCCCTCCATAATGAGCGTAAAATATACCCTTAACTTTTATAAAATGATCTACAAGATCTTTTATAGAATATAGTATAAATTGTTGTTTTTCATTATATATTGATGCAACTTTAAACTCGTTCCAGTTCTCCGTTTCAATATCCCAAGTAGAAAACTTCATTTTTTTAAATACCACTCCTTATTACAACTAATCTTTGCCCTAGAATATCGTTTAAATCGTTTATTTTTGTATCACGTCTTTCATGGAGTAATCTATGGATTAAAACCTTTTTTTCATATTCTACGTTTTCTCGTGTTGTAATCTCTGTCCTAATCCATCTTATTTGATTTATACCTCTATCAAATATTTTTATAGCGTATTGATAGAAATATAAATTGGCCCTTGTTAAAACTTTAAGGAATAATTTTTCCTTTTTCTCGATTTTGTTTTCAAGTTCTATATTTCGCACCCCACCTTTTCCACTCTTACCCCTTAAATGTCTTGATATTGTTGAGGGGTGCACCCCTAACTCTTTTGCAACTGCGCTTTGACTCCCAAGTATCGAATAAAGTTCATAAATAGTATCAAAATAGATTGACTTTTTCGTCATATCTTTGGTGTGCGTAAATTTTTCTTCTTGTCTTGTTCTTCGTTCTTGTCTTTTAGCCCATGTCTTAGCATCAACCCTTTTAGGTTTTTTTAAAACATTATACTCTTTAGAAATTCGTTTTAATTCTTCGTACTCTTTAGTTTTTAGGTTTTGTTCTTGTTTAATCTCAAGTAACCTTTTTT
>PWFU01000119.1 GCA_003554185.1 Candidatus Dojkabacteria bacterium | reverse complement strand
TCTTCAGATTCCACCTCACGGTGAACACCCTGTCATTGTTGACTTCTACATTATACATGCAATAACATAGATAGGACTTTCACCTATGATCAGAATAATCTACAGAGCACACAACAAAAAAGAACCCACCAGGTTAATACAGCATCCTGGTAGGTTCTCCTGTGGTTAGTATTCAACTGTTGCTAGCATCAATATGGCAAGCTTGTGGTTAAATTGTCTGCTTACATTAGTGTTCTACCCTGACACCAACTCTGCCCTGAAACAAGCAGCCCTCCCCACCCCCTCAGGTGAGAAGATGGGGAGCTGCATGTCTTTTAGGCTTAGTAAGTGTCATGGTGAGTTTTGGAGGTAATCCCCCACCAACTGCTCGCGCCAGGTGATGGGGGTGCCTACTTGCTTGCTCACTATATGGTGAATCTATGAGAGTGTTAGTCTATAGTGAGGTTGGTCTTATTCTGGTTAATCGGTGATTACAATTGTACTATTTTCTACTTCTCCATCAGGTTGGAATGTGTTAAGTCCTATTATATCATTAACATCATCTTCATCAAATTCATTGCCAGTCACAGCGTAATCACCATCATCACCATCAAAGATATTGTCTTCAATTATAGTACCAGTTGCACCAGAAATTACCCCTAAGCCAGTCAAATCAAGAGTAGAAGTATAAACTGTGTTATCTCTTATTTCTATATTTTCAGCACTTGATCCGAGGTTAATTATTGGGGTTGAAAAACCTTCACTGACAGGGTGTTCTACATGTTGTGAGTAAAGCTTATTGCCTTCTATAAGTCCACCATCGGCATCATCAATATTGATAGCAGTAGAAACACCATGGCTAGCAATATCCTCTGGTACTACATTGTTTACTATTTCAAATTGATTCCCAGGCCCATGGTGAAATTCACCAGTATAAAAGGCTGTCTCACCAAAATTATCTATTTTAAATCCTTCAACTCTAACACCGTGTGCATCGAAGTCAATAGCTCTAGCTTCTCCCTGAGCATCTATTATAGCATTATTGTTTTCTGCTTTCAGAGTAACTTCATCTCTGCCAATTTTAATACCATGACCATCACCTGTACTTACTTCAATTGTTTCTCCTTCTGCTACGATAATAGTACTTATATCTGGATCTTCAAGTGCTGCATTCAATTCTGTTTCATTTTTTACGTAAGCTCCAGGATAAGGACCGGGTGCTACATCAAACTCATATGAATAATCAACACCTAGTACAGTAATTGTTACTCTTACTTTGTCTGGCACATCCTCTATGGTTCCTTGCCAACCATCAGCACCTTCCTTAAAGTTTCCTTCTTCATTAACATACCACCAGCCATCCTCTTCATAATCAAAGGTAGCTGTACCATCTACGATAAATGGAGTGGTCCATTGTCTTCCATCTAACTCTATTGCCCCATCAATCATAATGTTCTTCTGTAATAACTCATCATCATCAAATACTTCTACACTAACTGCTTCTGACATAACATCAAAATCTAACACATTGAAATCAACCATATAACCTTTTATTCTTTCGGAATCTGTTATATAAATCTCTGAACCCATATCTACAAAATCTTGCCCGTCAAGTTCTACTGATTCAAACTTCTCATCTGCTGCAGTTTTATCACTAGAATAACCATCAACATATGCTCTTACATAATACTGTCCAGCTTTTTTGCCTTGCAGGTCAAATTCTGTTATTCCTCCATCAACTTCATCTACGGGTTCAAGGTATTCAGAATTATCTTGGTCTCTTAAGATAGCAAACTTATCTGCATCATTATAAACCCATGTTAATAGACCTTCATCATCAATGCTCACCTCAGTAGGTGCGTCAGGTGACTTGTGAATATCAACATCAACTTCTACAAGACCTTTAGTGTAATCAATATCTAGTTCTATTTCTTTTTCTTCAGTGGGAAGCAATAATATTTCTATCGCATCGGGGTTAGCAATATCTTCACTATCAAATTCAAGTATCAGATGCCATCTGGCAGGAATTGCATCTAATTCATCTGCATCAAAATTAACAACATCTTCGTGTTCCCAACCATTATCTTTGGTCTCTTCATTGCCTTCCATAGCAGGATGCTTGAGGGTAATCCTTTCTATTCTTTCTACTATAGCTTCTTGGTCAGAAACATCATTTAAAGTAACATCTAAACTTTCCCACTCTAAAGGCATAACTTTCAAGTCTACTTTAACAAGCTCATCAGCACTAACATTAATATTCTTATCTCCACTTTCATATAGTTTCTTAGCCTCGTCTCCATCATCAATATCACCAAGCAACTCAGCCTTAACATTATAATCACCTGGTTCTACATCCTCAAAAGTTACAGTGATTTGGCCTCCAAATTCAATACTTTCACCATTACCATCAGGATCATGTGTTATTGTCTTTGTATCCTCACCAAGAGTAACCTTTAAACTATCAATTTCAATATTTTCTTCAAGAGTTAATACACTGACATCTCCTTGGGCTTTTACCAGATCATCTGATAAATCAACTGTAACATTGACACCATGTGCATCCTCTTCTGGCGTCTCTA
>PWFU01000022.1 GCA_003554185.1 Candidatus Dojkabacteria bacterium | reverse complement strand
GCATGGTGAACTAGGAAGAGAGACTCCATTCGATAGGTACCTTGAGATATCAAGTCTTAAACCGATAGAGTGGATTAGAAAAATGCTACCATCTTTGTCGCAAATGTTATGGACTTATTCAATTTCTAGATAATGTTCTTCTTTTATGCTATCCTTTCTATGTATGGAAGGATTGTTTACAAATTTTCTTAATTTACTTTTTAGGCTTCAGGCTCAACAGCCCAGTGGCCCTATGCCTCGAGAACAATATCCAGATGATAGCTTAGCTGCAGAGGGTTTTAGTATAGATATTTTTTGGTTTTTGTTTTTTCTTTTGATAGCTCTGTTACTTTTTGGTACATATCTGTTTACCATATATCTTAAAAAGCAAGATAGAAAAGAAAAAACTAAACAAGGTGTATTATTAGAAGTAAAAGTTCCTAGTATTAATGAATGGGAGATAGGTGTAGCAGAGAGGATGTTTGCTAATTTACATAGTATTAAAGGTTTGGGCAAAGGTATAGGTAAATATATTACAGTAGGGGATAGTATTAGTTTTGAGATTATAGGTTTGCCTGGTGAGATTCGTTTTTATGTATATACACCTCAAAAGTATCTAAATCTTGTTGAAAAACAAATTTTAGGAACTTATCAAGATGCAAACATTGATGTTGTTGAAGAGAATAATATTTTTGCACAAGATTGTAAGGTTGAATGTGCTCAATTGGAGCTTTCGGATTCAGAATACTTCCCTATAAAAACCTATGAGGATATTCAAGGGGACTCTTTAGGTGGATTGCTAAGTGCTTTTAGTAAGATTAATGAAAATGAGGGTTTAATGCTTCAGATGGTACTTTCTCCTGCAGGTAGTGGTTGGCAGAAAAAAGGTTCTAAATTTGTAAGTAGTGTAGAGGCAAATAATGCAGATCCCGAAAAAAAGAAAATAAAAGTTTCGCAGGAGAAGCTTCAGGCCGTTCCAAAGAAGACATCTAAAGTTGGTTTTTTTACGAGTATAAGGGTGGTTGCTAGTGCTCCACAAAAAGAGATTGCAAAAATGCATGTTGATAATGTAGTAGGAGCTTTTGAGCAGTATGCTAATCCTGGGATTAATGATTTTAAGAAGAAAGATGTGTCCAAATATGCTCAAGAGGAATTTATGTACAACGTTATATATCGCCGAATGCCTCTGAAGACAAAAACTATTCTTAATGTTGAAGAATTAGCAACAATATATCACTTTCCAAATAAGGATGTACAAGTGCCCAATATCAATTGGTTGCTATCTAAAGAAGCTCCAGTTGCTAATTGGGTAAGTGATGATATTAATTCTAGGGACACTATTTGGTTAGGGGACAATGTTTTTAGGGGGCAGAGACGTCCTGTTTGTTTTAAGAAGGAGGATCGCTTAAGACATACATATATTCTTGGTCAAACTGGTACGGGTAAATCTGTTCTGATGAGTAGAATGATGATTCAAGATATATATCAGGGAGAAGGCGTCTGCTTTATAGATCCGCATGGACAAGATGCTGAAAAAGTTTTGGAGATGATTCCTCCTGAAAGAGCAGAAGATGTTATATATTTTGATGTTACAGATACAGAGAGACCTTTTGGTTTGAATCTTTTAGAGTACCACAATGATCAACATAAGCATATGATTGTGAATTCTTTCATTAATCTTTTAATAACAATGTTTGACCCTCACAACCAGGGTATTGTTGGTGCTATGCATCAACAGGCTACTAGAAATTCTATGTTGACTGCTATGAGTAAAAAGGGAGGAACCCTAATAGAGGTTGTTAGAATGCTTACCGATGAGCAATGGGTAATGGATGAGTGGCTGCCACATATTGATGATCCTTTAGTTAGAAAATATTGGACTGATCAGGTTGCCAAAACTGATCAGAAGACCAAATCTGAAACAATGGGCTACTTTGTTTCCAAGTTTGATAAGTTTGTTACTAACCTGTTAATGAGAAATATTATTGGGCAATCTGAATCTTCCTTTGATGCCCGTAAGGTTATGGATGAGGGGAAAATTTTGATCGTTAATCTTTCTAAAGGTTTGCTTGGAGATGAAAATATGAGGTTGGTTGGTCTGCTTCTAATTCAAAAGATTGTAGGTGCTGCATTGAGTAGGCAGGATGTACCTGAGAGTGAGAGGCGCCCATTCTTCTTGTATGTAGATGAGTTTCAAAATTTTACAACTGAAGAATTTAAAACTATCTTAGCTGAGGCTAGAAAATATAAACTTGGTTTGACTGTAGCAAATCAGTACATTGGGCAAATGCCTGAAGAGACGAAAAATGCAATTTTTGGTAATGTTGGATCGCTTTTAATAGGTAGAACTGGTGTTGACGATGCAGAATATCTTGCTCATCAATTTGAGCCAGTGTTTAATTCAACTGATATTGTGAATCAAGAAAATATACACTATTATGCTAAATTGCTTTGTGGTAGTAAGTATCCTCCCCCTTTCTCTTTAGATCCTGCTATGTATCCTCTTAGAGATAGTAGATTTCATTTGAAGAGATATCCTGACCTTGTTCCTATGATCAAAAATATGTCTAGAACAAAATATGG
>PWFU01000091.1 GCA_003554185.1 Candidatus Dojkabacteria bacterium | reverse complement strand
TGGGACCATTACGGCGAGACGATCATGTCCATTACATCAACGCTCTGGGATTTTGTACAAACCGTGATTGAAAACGCATTTAAAATTGTTAGCGGTTTACTTGATGTATTCATCGGTCTCTTTACTGGAGACTGGGAGCGAATGGGTGAGGGACTATTAGAAATCTGGGACGCTCTCTGGGATACCATAGAATCCCTTCTAACAGGTGCATGGGATATACTTTCAGATATTTTCAACCAGCTGCGATCCGACTTGTCCGAGGTGTGGGAGCAACTCTGGAGCGGTCTTGCCGATGCAGTTAAAGGCCCGATTAATACGATAATTGGATTCGTCAACAGCATGATCGAGGGTATCGAATCCGCGATCAATATCGTCATTCGGGGTATTAACTCTTTCATCAGTACCACAAACCGCGCAATATCCACTCTCAACCGTGTGCCGGGTGTTAACCTTCCCGAAGTTGGCAGACTTAGTGATGTAGAATTCGGTCGCATCCCTACTCTACACGGGGGCGGAGAATTCCGCGCACCGAATCCCGGCGGAGAAGGCCTAGCAAAACTTCTGGATGGCGAGGTTGTTACCCCCAGTGGAGAAGCAGGCAACACCTTCAATATTGAAATACATGCTGATACAGCAGAAGGTGGGCGTGCTGCAGGGCGGGCGTTTACCCGTGAACTTCAAAAACGTGGCGTACGACTTGAGGGTGTATCCCGATGACAATCGAAGTCACGTCGCAAACAGTAGAGTTGCTGG
The DNA here is from genome assembly GCA_003554185.1 of Candidatus Dojkabacteria bacterium. GTDB lineage: Bacteria > Patescibacteriota > Dojkabacteria > SC72 > T1SED10-24 > T1SED10-24. The sequence continues at coordinate 1,812 of PWFU01000091.1, read as the reverse complement.
ATGAAAGCGAACAGTGGCAGTCGGTGTCGCATACCCGGCTGCAGATAACCGAGGACGCAGACGACGCTGTCACTGAGTTTTCCTTTAGGGTCAAGGCCAGCATGAGGGAAAAGATTCCCGATGACCTGCTGACTCTACACAGGCGGGTACGGGTCGAGCAGGTGGCTGAAGGTGACACGTACGCCCTGCGTGGCCGTATAATGTCCAAACCCCGACAGATCCAACACGAACACTACGATGAATACGAGATTAACTGCTATGACGAAACGCATGATGCCACCAGATACAGGTTTATTGATTCGTGGCCAAAGCCGGGCGTAGAGACGTGGGATGAGGTCGTCACCGAAGCATGGGAACTCTACGGCCCATCGGGCATTACTTTTGAAGAGGTTCAATCGCACGAATACGGACCATCGGACATCGCCAACCCCCTTAATACGCTTTTTGACTTCATGGAGGAGGTCGCAGGTAGAACTGGCTGGATATGGTACGTAAAAGACGACGTGCTGCATTTTTATGACCCGTCGGACAAGGTATCGGACGTTACACTGAGCCGTGACCTATACAGGGAGAACGTCAGCATCGATGAGGAGATGCCCGAAATCGCAAATCAGGTTTTTGTGCCTGCCATCAGACGCATAGATGATTTCGAGGATGAGCAGGAGACAGTAACGGACCGCAAGCAATACTTTTTGCAGTACCAGCCGAGAGCAGAACCCGAGATATGGGTCGATGGGGTGCAGATAGATCCCGACGATGTGGCGGAGGATGGCGACTTTGAGGCGGAAGACGCCGAGGTAGTTTGGAACCAGGCGGAAAAATTTATCCGCTTCCACCCAGGTCATATCCCCGCCGGAGACCTCGACCTTCTGGTGCGGTATGATGCCAGGCTTCCGGTGCGTGCCAGACGGGAACACACAGAATCTCAGGCGCTTTTCGGAAGAATTGACCACGTGATACGTAGGTCTCCACGCCCGGGCATCGAAGAAGCCGAGGAAATAGCCGACAGCTACCTGGATGACCATGCACTGCCAGTGACGTCTGTGTCGATGAACCTAAACACTTCAAAGGTTCGTGCAGGAGAGTTTGTGCGTGTAATCATAGCCGAAGAAGGTATCGACCAGATGATGCCATGCACTAGACTGCAAAGGACTTGGACACCCAACGATGCGCTGCAGATTAGCGCAACTTTCCAGCGTGCTCCTGTGGCCGACAAGGATATGATCATCGAGCTATTCCGCAGGCTCAACAAACTGGAGTCCCAGCAGACCGCCCGAGACGAACGGGTGGAGCGATACCTCGAAGTCACCTCCACGTGGCAGTGGAGCAGCGAGGTAGATCTGTTCTGGTCAGACGTGAACTACCCAGCCGGCGAACACCAACTGAAGCACCTGAGCAGGTACGATATCGAAGACGGGCGTACCATCTACCCGTCCTAGGAGTGATAGCATGGCTAGCTCTCCAACACCAGCTGGTATACAGAAGATACTGGAATATATGCAGTCTCAGTGGGACCAGATAGAGGTCAACGACGGCAACATCGAGTCGGAGACCAAAACAATCGCCGAAAAAGAGGTTGTCAACGGTTCTCTGGAGAGTATAGTGTTCTTTGACTACACAGAAGCGAATTTCACCTTGCAAAACGTTGTCACGGTTGCCTCAGATGCCACAGAAGTTACCAGCAACGCCGCGGACGTCACCAAAACTGACAGACAATCGCTGACAATAGTGAAGAAAGACAAACTGGAGGCTGGATGATATGAGTTACGAACCTATTGACTGGAAAAAGCGGGTAGTTGAGCATCCAGACCG
>PWFU01000086.1 GCA_003554185.1 Candidatus Dojkabacteria bacterium | reverse complement strand
GTATTCCTACGATTAAACTCCTACCCAATATTATTACATTCTTTCCTTCTAAATCTATTTTATACTCGTCCAATATTCTCATTATTCCAAGTGGTGTAGCAGGTAAGAAAGAATTTTGATCATTTATGAATAGCTTTCCGAGATTATCACTTGTTAGTCCATCTACATCCTTTTTAGGTGATATATTATTAAGAATCTTATTAGTGTCCATATGATCGGGTAGGGGTAATTGAACCATAATTCCATCTATATCCCTATCTTTATTTTTCTCTAATATGTGCTTTATTATAGTTTCTTCATCTACATTTTCTTTAAAGGTATTTACATTACATTGTATCTCTAATTCTTCTGAAACCTTTTTTTTCATATTTACGTATTTCTGACTAGCATATTCATTACCAACTAGCAGAATTTCTAATCGAGGAGGGCGTTTTTTACTACAAATGTTTTTTTGTATTTCTTCCTGAATTTCCTTTTTTATTTTTTTGGCAACTTCCTTACCATCTAGTATATTACTCATATATTTGAGTATATCATACAATATTTAGTATGAATCTGAGATATTTATATAATAGCTCCTTTAAACAAAAGTTAGTGCATAACCTTTCTTACCAGCTCTACCTGTTCTACCAATCCTATGAATATAGTCATCATAGTTTTCAGGAATATCATAATTTATAACATGAGTGATATTTTGTATATCTAAACCTCTAGATGCAACATCTGTTGCTACCAAAATATTCACATTGTCATTTTTAAAAGCAGATATTATTCTGTTTCTCTGTGATTGCCTCTTATCTCCATGTAACGCATTTGACCTTATACCAAAACCTAAAAGTTTTTTAGAAAGGCTTTCGCTTTCTCTCTTTGTTCTGGTAAATATTAAAACCTTTTTAAAATCTTGTTTACAAACATAATCACATAAAACCTTGAATTTTGTTTCTGTTGGTTTTAATCTAATAACGTTTTGTTCAACACTCTTTGCAGCACATTGTTCTTCTGTCTGAACTTGAATAGGGTCATTTAAAAATTTATTTGCAATATCTCTAGTTTTTCTATTCATCGTTGCAGAAAAGAAGAGAGATTGTCTATTACTGTTTAATTTAGAAATTATAAATTTGATATCATCTATAAAACCCATATCCAGCATTCTATCAACTTCATCCAAAACAATATTATTTATTTTTGATAAATCAACTATCTTTCGCTCAGAAAGATCTTTTAATCTACCAGGTGTTGCAATCATAAATTGTGGTTTTCTTTTTAATATTGACCTTTGTTTTTCCATACTACTCCCACCAATTATCAATACATTTCTCATATTCATACCTTTTGAAAGTTGTACAAATTCGCTTTGAATTTGAGTTGCTAATTCCCTTGTAGGTGCTACAATTAAAAATCTTTGGTTTTTATCCAAAACAGCCTTATTAATCATTGGAATTAAAAATGCTGCAGTTTTTCCCAAACCAGTATTTGCTATACCTAGAATATCTTTACCTTTTAATATGTGAGGTATTACTTCATGTTGTATTTTTGTAGGCTTAGTATTCTTTTTATATTTAATATTTTCTTTTAATTCATTAGAAATATCAAAATCAAAAAAACTACCATTTTCTACATATATACTAGGAATTTCTTCACAAACTGCTTTTGAGATTAATTGATTAATGTTGATTTTAGAAGGTCTTTTTTTTGCATATGAGAATCTATGTCTTCTATGACCTCGAAAATACCTTCTCCTAGAACGTTGTTCCATAATTAAGTTTATAATAATTTTATTTTCAGTTTTAATAGACGTAACCGAAAATAAAAATTGAAACCTAATATGAATATCAGTTCGCTATTTCGTTTAAATCTAGTGAAACAGAATTTAGTATATCATAAATGCATATGAATACCTAAAAAATATTTTATTCCTCAGAACCTAGAAGTTTTCCACGTACTACTAATCTCTGGTCTGCAGTCCATAGTGGATGACAGGTATAGAGTGTTAAGGTATTTCCTTGCATATGTTTTTCAATTTCTGTTTGATGGGGTTCTATAACAAATTTATCATATATTTCATAAACATATTCAATGCCATCCCAAAATACAAAAACTTTGGAACCTATTTCTAATTTATCTAGATTATAAAAAGTTCTGTTGTTTGGAGGTACATACTGGAACCTGTGTCCTGTTATAACTGTATTACCACCTGTTGCGGGTGTACCTGTGCCAGGTCTTCTCCAAGCACCTTTGGAAAGCACAGAATCATCTTCTCCTTCAAAAACCCCTATATGCACACCTATCGTTGGTATAACCAACCTATTATCATCTAAATACACATCTTCCATTTTACTCTCTCTAAGTCCAAAACTTTCTTCATCTAGATAATCTACATCTTCTACTTCATCCTCATCTATTGAAAATATGATTTCTTCTTTGTAGGTAATTCCAAGTAAATTTCTGACTTGAAAAACTATTTCAGGAATAAAAGGTCCTAAAACTAAGTAAAGCAAAAAAAGTAGTGCTACTATCTTTAAAACCTTGAGAATTTTTGGAGGAATTTTTACACTTCTAAATCTCTTTTTAGCAGATTCCTTTACATTTATTTCAAGCATAACTCCATTATACTACCCCTCCTGTATTTCAAAGCAATAGAGGAGGGGAGATTATTACTTTCTTTTTCTTCTATACACTGCGTATCCTCCCAAAGAAAGAAGCCCTAAAGAAACAACTCCAGCTATAGAAGCACCTGTCTCTGGAAGTTCTTCTTCCTCTTCCTCAACCCTCTCTCCAAGAACATATTCAGTAAAATGGTTTACAGGAAGAGTAAGAATATCATTTTCTGAATCATATACTACATCATCCCAATCAAAATAATCAGAAATATTACCTACAGCTTCTCCATCATCATAAACTGTAATATCCAAATATTCTTCAAAGTTTTCTTCCGTTAAATCTTCCATACCCATTTTTTCTGCAACATCAAAAAATTGTATAGAAGCACCATGACCAGCTAAGAAAGTTAAAGACTTGGTATCTACAGATGCCCTCATAGTATTATCTGAATCATCATGTTTTATCACCAATAAATCTGCTAATTTTGATAATTCCTCCATATGATCTATCAGATTCAATCCTGGCGCAAAAGAAATAGAACCTGCATCAGGCATTGTAAAGACTAATTCTTTCTCAGTATTCTCAATATTTTTAATGTCATCAAGATTCGAGGTTATAGATTTGAATGACCTTGGAACAGCCTCCGTAGATATAAAGGCAACAAATTGATTACCAGTTGAATCACCTTCTGCATCCTTCCCAGGTAATTCTAGAAAATCACCATTTATAGGACATCTAGCCGTCATTTGCATAGTATGCGAACCAACCAAATATCTCCATATTACCGTATATACCCCAGGCTCTTTTTCCTCTGCACTAATAATACTTCCTCTATCAACAGTATCGTCATCCTTTGGTTCATAAACATTAAAATCTTCAGCTGTTAAACCTTCTATCGGTAAACCAGGACAATTTTGTTCATCCCAATGCCTATACTCCTCTTGCACCTTTACTGCAAAAGTAGCACTTCCATCACCATTATCTTGTATAAATTGAGCCCAACCCCCACCAATTCCATCTTGTCCAGGATTACATTCAGGAATAAGAATGTTATGAGAAACTTCGTAAGGACCATATTCTTGCTCTTGTCCATCTACTGTTGCATTAACCCAAACTTTTAAGACTACATATGAATCTCTTGGATTTTCAGGGTCTTGGGTTCTCTCTCCACCACCATACCAATTCCTCCAACTCCAAGGAGCTCCAGTTGCTACCTTAGCTACAACCTTTATCTCACCATCAGGCACAACAGGATTCGGAAGTTCATCATCCTCATGTTCTCCAACTTCTTCTTTTGGGTTTCCATCTATCACAACTGTTTCCCACTCTTCAAAATCTACTTCTGTACCTTCAAAACCAAGCCTTTGTACATATACACTATCAATATGAGCATCATGCCCAATATTATTCTCAAAAGGTATCTCTATAGATGCCATTTCACTGTACTCCACACCACTATTTTCTGAATAAATTATAGGGGGATCAACAGCACCAACCTCTTGTCCTGTTAGAAATAAAATTAAAAACGCCAATGATATGGCAAAAAAGGGAAATAGTTTTTTCATAAATAAAAAACAATAAAAGTTTAAATACCTATATAATACCCCTTTAAAAAAATAAGTCAAGTTATTTAATGATGCTGGGATTTAATTTAAAAATGAAGCCTCATTAATCCTTATAGCTACAAGCAAAAATGATTGGTGAAAGAATTAGAGAAGAGATATTAAATAAAACCTGTACTTTAATATTGTAAAAACCCCATCTATAATAGTATATTCTCATAGAATATATAATTTATTGAAAATAACTCAAGTATGCAAACTAATAAATGTAAAACTAAAGAAGAAGCACTCAAAGTAATAAAGCAAAATGCTTACATGCTAGAGAAAATACCTGAGAAATTAAGAGATAGAGAGATTTGTCTTAAAGCAGTAAAAGGATATGGACCAGCACTAAAACACGTACCTAAAGAACTGAGAGACAGGGAGATTTGTTTCGAAGCAGTAAAAGGATACGGACCAACACTAAAATATGTCCCTGAAAAATTGAAAGATAGAGAAATGTGCCTAAAAGCAGTAATAGGAGAAAGAAAACATTTTGAATTAGAAGGAGAGGGGGAGGCTATAAAGTACGTCCCTAAATCATTGATTGATCGAGAATTTTGCCTTGAAGCAGTAAAGAAAAATCCGTCTACATTAGAAAATATCCCTAAAGAACTAAAAGAAAAAAAACTATGTATGGAAGCTGTTAAAAGAATATGCCACGCAATTGAATATGTTCCAGAAGAAGTAAAAGATAGTGAAATTTGTTTTGAAGCAGTAAAAAATTCACATGAGTACGAAAACATGCTAGTACATATTCCCGAAAAATTAAGAGACAAGAATATTTGTCTTGAGGCAGTAAAAAAATGTAATGAAGCTATCAAGGATATCCCCGAAGAAATAAAGGAAGAAATAGAGCAGGAGCTATAACTATTATTTAAAAAAGGGACTTCTCCATCCTTCTAGCTAAAAGCAAGATAATAGGAAGAAGAACAATACAAATTAATATTGATATAAATAATTCAAAACTAATATCAAAAAAATCACCACCATTTACACCCACTTGATAAATGGGTTCAATCATCCAATAAGTTGGGAATATTTTTAAAATCCAGTCTGGTAAATCAGGCCAAATATATAAAACGGCTGGTGTAAAAAGAATAATCTGTGAACCCTTCATTATAGTATAAAACGATTGTACATCTTTAGATAACAAAGCAAATATTATACCTATCTCTGAAAGCATTAACATGGATATCAAAATAGCAATTAAAAGAGCAAAAGGCTCATTACCAATAGCATTATTTAAAACCAAGGTAGCCAAAGTCATAACTATACCTAATACAAAACCTAAAATAACTTTTGAACATATAACTTCTGAAATACGAACAGGAGAAACAAGAACAGCATTTAATGTTCCACTTTCCCTTTCTTGAACTAGACTCATAGCAGGTACAAATATACCCCCAACAAACAAAGAGAAAAAAGCAATAAGTGGAACTAATCTCTCCGACATAGGCAAATATTCTTCACCCAAAAGAATCTCCTCCACATTTACAACTGCATCTTTATCCTCCACCTGCCTAATCAAATCCATAACTACAGATGTACTAAGAATTCTTTCATAGACTCCGCTATCCCCACTTATATAAAAATCAAACTCAGGGTTTTTATCATCAAGTAAAAGTTGATCAAAATCCTTTTCTAAAATAAATCCTGCATCCAAATCATTAAGCTCAATCTTTTCCTTAAGCAAATCAGTTTCATCTAATAAAAAGACTTCTATTCCTTCAACCTCTTTTATTTCCTGAGTAATTTTAGAATCACCAAGATCAACGACACCAATGCGTGGTACAGGTTCAAACAGAGGATTTAAAACAACCTGGATTAAGAAAGTAATCAATAGGGGAATGATAATTGCAAACAAAAGAAGGTTAGATCGAAAACCCCAAAGAATATCTCTTCTTAATAGTGTTAAAATTCTTAAAATACTCATAAATTTTTAATCCTCCATTTAAACAAGAAAAACCCAATACTAAAAATAACAATATTCCAAATAATAACCATTAAAAAAGCACCAGACGTCTCAGCCAATGTATCTCCATATATACCTAGAGAAGTAATACCATCTATCAAACCATAACTTGGTAAAAATTTAATCCACGTTGCCACAGTACCCGGGAATAGAATTGCAATAGAAGGAATTATTAAAGGTATAAGGAAGGGGACACTATAGAAAAGGGTTCCCATAAAATCTTTACCAGCAGAACCAGCTATAAAAGCAATACCTGTAACCATAGTAGCACCTAAGAAAACCATTACAACAATAGGGAGTAAATTATGTTCAAAACTTGCTATAGCGAATATAATGATAAGTGCTTGAACGAAAGCTAAAAGAGTTCCAAATATAGCTTTTGATAAAAATACATCCGTTAATTTAGCAGAAGTAACTACTATAGCATTAATCGTTCTCTTGTATACCTCAATAGCAATTAAACTTGCCAAAGCCATTGATTCAACCATTAAGATAAAAAATATAAAGAAAGGCTTCATGTAATCTCTAGGAGGGATTTCTTCTTTCAATCTATCTTCACCCAATACCATAGAATCCTCATCAGGAAACTCAACAGGTAGAAAATCTTCAGAGCCTTGAATTGAAGCAACAATATGACTTCCTAATTCTTTAGCTATCATACTCATGGCATTACGTAATTCTTCTGAAACACTAGGATGAAAATATATTTGAACCGTAGGTTCTTTCTCTAATGCCATATCTTCTACAAACCCTTCTGGAAAAACAAACCCAATATCTACATCTTCATCAAAATCAATATCATCTTTAATAACACCTTTCATCTCCTCCAAAGAATCAAATTCTATAACATTAATATCTTCCTGCTCAGCAAGATTTTTCGCTATATCTCCATTCACATCTTTGTCATAAATACCAACATTTAAAGAATCATCGATAGTACTAGGAAGTAACCAATAGATAGTTACAAACATAGCTAAGCTCAAAATCGTCAAAAACACCCAAGTCTTATCCCTCACAAATTCCAAAAGATCCTTACGAATAATGGAAATAATAACCATAAGCCTTCCCATTAATTTAAGCTCCTACCTGTCAACTTAATAAAAACGTCTTCGAGATTTGCCTCCTCTGTACGCATAGTAACAAGTTTTTGAGAATCAATTAATTTTTTGATCTTTTCACCAACATTTTTTTTATCTAATTCAAACCTTTCTGTATTAATATCCTCTCCCTTTCTAACACGTACTCTCAAAGATTTCTGCCCATGTTGGACTTTCAAATTTTCTGGTGTATCTAGAGCAACAATCTCCCCCTCATTTATAATAGCAACATTATCTGATAAATGATCAGCTTCTGTCATATCATGAGTTGTTAAAAATATTGTTGTACCATTACTTGCTTCTTCTTTAATAATCTCACGAATGGCTTTTGAAGAGGCAGGGTCTAGACCACCTGTCGGTTCATCAAGAAAAAGGATATCAGGATTATTGATAAGTGATCTTGCAATCATTAGTCTTTGACGCATCCCTTTAGAATAAGTAGATACAAAATCATTTTTTCTTTCTAGTAAATCAACACGCTCAAGTAAAACACTAGTATCACAGTTTCGAATTCCAAAAAGTTTTGCAAAAAAATCCAGATTTTCATGAGCAGTCATATTTTCATACAAATTCTTTTCTTCAAAACATACTCCTATTCTATCCTGTATTTTGGATACATTTTTTGTAAATTTTTCACCTAAAATATTTACACAACCTTTTTGTATTTCTAATTGTCCTGACAATATTCTAATTACTGTAGTTTTACCTGCACCATTAGGACCTAATAGTCCTAAAACTTCTCCAGAGCTCAATGAAAAACTAACATCATTAACTGCTACATTATCATCATAGGAATAATAAAGGTTTTTAACAGATACAATTGAATTACTCATATTCTATAATATACAAATTTGAACTTCTCGTCAAAACACGTGTTAGATTAATAATAAGGTAAGAAATAAAAAGCAGTGTTGATATACAAGAACTTTTAGAACAATTTTGATTAATATAAACACACTTGATAAAATCTACGAGGATATTATATAATCAAACCATTATACCCTATAGAGAGATTGAGAAGGTTCTTAATTTTTAACTCTTGTCATCATGCCGGAACAAATATCAAAAGAATCTAATTCTCCTGAAGAACAAAATAATTCACAAGCAGGAAAAGATGGTTGCGATCGTGAAATTTTACAATTAACAAAAGATCTTAGCGAGCAAGAATTTCTCGAATTTATAAAAATGGGCAACAGATTTTTTGAGAGCATAGAACTCAACACCGCCGGAATACCTCACGATAAAGTCGAACAAGAATCTTCTGAGCTTAATAGCCTAAGAGAAAAAGAAGCCGAAATAGGTTTGGATGAAGGAGAAAAAATCGAGTTAGAAGCTCTTGAAGAAACAGGAGATTCCGGAATTGCATACCTCAGAAGAAAGGATGCTCAGGTAGGTTTAAGTATGGGAGATAGGGCTCGATTGGAGGCTCTTGAAAGAACCGGAGATCCAGCAATTGCAAACCTCAGAGGCAAAGCAATTGAAGAAGGTTTAGATATAGGTGATAGAGCCCGATTAAAAGCTCTTGAAAAAACTGGGGATCCAAGAATTGCAAATCTTAAGAAAAAAGAAGTTGAATTAGGTTTAAATGAACGAGAAGAGCAGCGATTAAGGATTCTTGAAGAAGAAGGCAGAGACATTGATAAAGAGATTATATTAGAAGATTGCAGGCAAGCAGTAGAAGATGAAAAAAAATTTATAATTAGTATATTAAAAACTGTTAAGGCAAAAAATACTTAAAAATCCTCGAAAAAGATTAAAAAATAAACACTCCATAAGGCAATTTTCCATTAGTATTTCTTAAAAACAATCCCCTGAATTCATGAGATAGAAGATAAAACAGGAATAACCCAGATCTGTTTAATTATATAAGTGAAATAAATAAGTCAGGATAAATTCCTAGATTTTTGTACCAAAACCTAAACCTATAGCATTAACTTCCGCAAAGTCTCTGTGTTATCCTATACCTTGTCTATTTAAAATCACAAGATTGTGAATTTTAAACGTTTGTACATAGATAATCTTAGCATCAGATAAAAATTATGAAAAAAGAAAGTAACTTTTTAGAAATAAATACTTCTAGTAAAGAAAATTTGCCTTACAACGAAGAAGAAGTATCTAAGCGCTCAGGTTTATCCAATTATATTGAATCTACAAAGAATTATGCTCAGTATGCTGTAGACACAGTTCACGAGTTTTTTACGAAAACAAAAAGAAAAGAAAGAGATGCAGAGTTTGATAATTTTATGAATCTCATAGAAGAAAGAGATTATGCAGACAGAGATTTTCAAGAATGCCCACCTGAAGAAACAAAAATAGATGTCCTAGGACACTATTTGAATTATACAGAATATAGATTAAACGATTATATAGCACAAAAAAGAGCCGATAGAGGTTATGAAGCAATAAATACAGAAGAAGCGAGGGAACGCCAACAGGAAGTTATAGCTCGCATGATTGCCGCAGAGGAAAAAAGCAGAGAAGAAATTCAACGAAGAAGAGAAATAGATGAAAGAATAGATGATTTGGAAAGAAAAGTACTTGAAGAGATTGCACAAATGAGGAGAGATGAGAAAACAGGTAGAAAGTGATTAATTCAAATCTGGATAAATCCCCATATTTTAATGGAACCCAATGCTATGTGGTATTCATAAATATAGATAAAGTTACCACAAAAACGTTCTAATACTGCGGTTTTACCTGCACCATCAGAATCTAATAGACTTAAAAATTTCCAGGATCCAATGAAAAACTAACATCATCAATTGCTACATTATTATCATAGGAATGATAAAAGTTTTTAACAGATCCTTTTATAATCTATCTGTGTATAACAACTTCTACATTTTCTACTTCAAGATCTTCTTGTAAAGCTTCTTGTATATTCTCTTTGAACTTTTCTAATAACCTAGAATTATATCCACCATAATCTATGCTGAAACCCCAAAACTCCACTACAGTCGTTTTATCGTCCTTTTTAAAAAATTTTACCATACCACCACCTTGAGAATCTTCCTTAAATGAGACATCTTTTTGTCTGGATTATTTGATTTTTCTACTTTATATATCATAACTGAAAACTATTATATCATCTTTATTGAAAACATTACTCTGGAAAAAGGAGATTATAATGCTTAAAGTCACATCTGGGGTGGATGGTGGTGGCAGGTTCGAACTTTTTTTGTTTCAAAACACTTGACATCTTCAAAATCTCATGTACACTGTTAGGGTAGATTACCTACCCTTGCAAATGACAAGATTAGAAAAATTACAAAAAACAAATTTAAATGTATTTACTACAGACGATCTAGTAATTCTGTGGGAAGTTGAGAATAGGAGAGAAGCAATAGAGTCTGTAAAAGATTACATTCGCAGAGGAAGAATGTTCTCCATAAAAAAAGGCATCTATTCTCTAACCAAGGAATACAACACAAAAGAACTTTCACAGAAATTAATGACCCCTTCTTACATATCATATTACACAGCATTAGGAATACATGGAATAATTTTTCAAAAATATTCTGAAATACATTGCATGGCTTCATATTCAAAAACTTTTGACATAGATAATCAAAAATTTATCTATCATAAAACAAACCCAGAGGTTCTACATTCACAAAAAGGCATTTTGATAGAAATAAACTACACCATTGCAAACCCTGAAAGAGCAATATGTGACAGCCTCTACTTAAACAGTAATATAGCTTTTGATAATTTAAGAAATGTAAATACAGAAGAACTAAAAGAAATTTCCAAAATCTATAAAAGCAAAAGGTTGGAAAAAGACATAGAAAAATTAGTTAAACATATTGAAAAAGATGTTAAATAAAGAAAGACACGAAATAAACCTAAAGCAAATTCTTAAAGATATTTTTAAGAATAATAAATTACAAAATCAATTAGCATTCAAAGGTGGTACATGTTTATATATTTTTTACAATTTAAACAGATTTTCTACAGATTTGGACTTTAATTTAATTACAAAGGGATTTGATTTTAAAGAACTTACACAAATTTTAGAAAAATACATTGAAATAGAAGACTTTTTTTCGAAAAAAAACACTTGGTTTTGGATTGGAACCTATGAAAAAGGTTTACAAAAAATAAAAGTGGAAGTAAGTAAAAGAGATTTTCCTGATAAATATATAAATAAAAATTATTTCGGTATCTTAATACCAACAATGCAACCAGAATACATGTTTGCTCATAAATTGTGTGCTATTACAGACAGAGATAAATTACAAAATAGGGATCTTTTTGATAGCTGGTTTATGTTTGAACAACAGTGGGAACCAAATGAGGAAATTATTAAAATAAGAACTGGACAATCGAAAACAGAATATTTTAAAAACCTAATTGAATATATAAACAAAAATGCTAACGAAAAGAACATTCTAGATGGTTTAGGAGAAGTTCTTGATGAAAAACAAAAACATTGGGTTAAAAATAATTTAATTGAAGAACTTATTTTTCAATTAAATATCAGAATTAAATGAAAATTTGAAAGATAATCTGGGGTG
>PWFU01000001.1 GCA_003554185.1 Candidatus Dojkabacteria bacterium | reverse complement strand
GGCAAGTGCTCAAAATCCGGAAGACGTGGGGGTAGTGGCCGAGAAACTGGTGAACAAAGCCGATGTAATCTGGGTACCCACCGATAATACGGTTCTATCAGCCTTTGACCAATTGATTGAAGCAGTCGCCACGCATTCTCGTGACTTTAGCCATGAGTTAGTGGCGACATATGTTTAGGCAATATCAACCTAAGCACTTTATATATACTGGTTTTATAGTAACACATATGTTATTATATAGCTAAAGGATGATGACGTATGGAAAAAGTTACTTATGGAAGAGGGTATGTTTACAGTATCCAGTATCACATAGTCTGGTGTACTAAATATAGACACAAGATACTACAAGGAAAAATAGAAACAGTTCTAAAGAAAATAATTCAGCAGATAGCAGAAGACAATCAATTCAGAATATTAGAAATCGAAACTGATTTAGACCACATACACCTACTTATAGACTGCAGCCCTCAGCATTATATTCCCAATATAATCAAGGCATTAAAGGGAGTTAGTGCAAGGTTATTATTAAAATCTCATCCAGAGATAAGACGAAAGCTCTGGGGCGGACATTTATGGAATCCCAGCTACTTTGTAGCCACTGTATCAGAAAACACAGAAAAACAGATAAGGGAATATATAAGAGGTCAAAAAATTAAATAAAAAGCGAGGTGACTATCATACTAAGAGCGTATAAATTTAGGATTTATCCCAATGAAATACAAAAAGAACAGTTAGCTAAAACCTTTGGATGTGCTAGATTTGTATATAACTACTATCTAAACAAGAAGATAAAACTGTATAAAGACAAGCAAGAATCCCTATCTAAAATAGATTGCAATAATCACTTAAACAGAGAACTAAAAAAAGAACTTATATGGCTGAAAGAAGTTGATAAGTTTGCTTTAACCAACTCCATTTATAATTTAGATGCCTCATATCAGAACTTCTATAGAAGAGTTAAACAAGCAAATAACAAGGCTGGATTTCCTAAATTCAAAAGTAGGCATAGCAATAGATTTAGCTATACGACCAATTTTACAAATAACAACATAGAAGTCAACTTTGCAGAAAACAAAATAAAATTACCAAAGCTAAAATGGATAGAAGCCAAAGTACACAGAGTAATTGACGGAAAAATCAAGACTGCAACTGTATCACAAAATCCTAGTGGCAGATATTTTGTAAGTATTCTTGTAGATACTGCTGAAACAAAAAAATTACCGAAAACAGATAAAAATATTGGTTTTGACTTAGGAATCAGCGACTTTCTGATAGATAGTAATGGGAACAAAGTCACTAACCCTAAAAATTTATGCAAGTATGAAAGAAAACTTAGCAAATTACAAATACAGTTATCTAAAAAGCAAAAGGGTAGTAAAAATAGAAATAAGATGAGAATTAAGGTTGCAAAGCTTCATGAGAAAATTTTGGATACTAGAAAGGACTTCTTGCACAAGCTGTCTTCACAAATTATAAGCGAAAACCAAGTTATAGTTAGTGAAGACTTAAATGTAAGTGGTATGGTTAAAAATCATAAATTGGCTAAAGCGATTTCAGATGTATCCTGGGCAGAGTTCACCAGGCAATTAGAGTATAAAGCTAATTGGTATGGTAGAACTTATATCAAGGTAGGCAGGTTTTTTCCATCAAGCCAGCTGTGCTCTGCTTGTGGATTCAAAAACTCAGAAACCAAGAGGCTTTCGGTTAGAGATTGGACTTGTGGTAACTGCGGAAGCCATCATAATAGAGATACAAACGCCGGTAAAACTATTTTGCAAGAAGGGCTAAGATTATTGGCATAACAACAATTATACAAATAGGGTAGGAACTATCCGAATTAACGCCTGTGGAGAATACGATGTAGTCAAGTCGGTCTAAGAAGCAGGAAATTCTAGTAGTGATACTAGAAGCTCGTGGCTTTAGCCATGAGAGGTTCACAAACTATGGATTGTAGAAAGAGGACTGCATGTTTGTATTCAAATTGTATTGGATCTTGGCAATCATGTACTAGCAGAAAAAGGGATAACAGTGGAGAATTGCGGGGATATTTTTAATAAGTTAGATAAAAAAGGTATCATTCCAAAGGATTTTGCAGATGGGATTAAAGGAATGGCTGGATTGAGAAATATCCTTGTTCACGACTATGCAAGGGTCGATGTCAAAGAATTGACAAGGATTGTTAATAATCGATTAGGGGATTTTGATGAATTTGCAAAATATTTGTTAGATTATATAGAATGATCTGGTAAAAAGGCAATTTTGACTTATTATTTTTTGCCCCGGGGGCGAACAGATGCTTGCATCACTTGGAGGGGTAAATGAAGGGAGGTTTTTTTCCTGCTGATAGAAAAATCTATCGATGATTATATTGATTATGTAGAATTGATACGGGGTCTTAGCCCCGGGACCATTAAACGCTACCGGGAAGAGCTGAATCTATTTTTTCTATTTTTAAAGGAGAGGGGCTTTCCCCTAAAGGTAGAAGAAATAACCATTCAGCATTTAAGGAATTACCTGGTATATATTAAAAAAGAAAGAAATAGCTCTTCCGCTACCCTTAGAAACAAGACCACTATT
>PWFU01000006.1 GCA_003554185.1 Candidatus Dojkabacteria bacterium | reverse complement strand
TATAATGTAGATTGTTCAATATCCTTAGCCTTGGATTATGTAAATGTTTTATCAGGATAGAGGTTATCTTTTCAACTCTTATCTCCTTTTTGGTTTTATAGATAATCACTGAAGATAGTGGTGTAAAACTACCATCGATCGAGTACTACAAAGATAAGATCGCGAGGGGACGCCACCTCAAGGATAAAGATGAGCTTACAGAGACCTTAGAAAATGAAGGGTTGGACATACCTTCGGATGATATAGAGTTAGAGGATGAATACAATAAATTATTTGATCAACCTATAAAAGTGGATGTAAACATCCCAAGACACTGAAAAATGTAAAAGAGAATTTATATTTTTAATTTTAAGTCAAATCTTAGGCAATATACTAAAAGAATTAATTGGGTAGTAAAAAAATTTTAAATGGGAAGAGATAAAAAGGATTCTAAGAAAATAAAAAACTACTTAAATCTCTTTCTAATATTGATGTAAGGTGATTAGATTGGAGGAAAATGTGTTTCTAATTCAGGCAAGTGCAGCTGAATCCACACACGATACTGAAGCTAATACCTGGGCTGAAGAACCATTAGAATATGGATATTATAGGCACAATAGTTGGCATAAAGGAAAAAGAGATAAAGAGTTTGGAAATATTGAAGAAGGAGATATTATCCTACTATATTGTACAGGAAACGTAGATCAATATCCTAAACAAATAAAATACATTTATAAAGTCGAAGAAAAGCTAGAAAAAAGAGGCGAAGGTAATATAGGAACTGATAATCAAATTAATTTAAGTGTTGAAAAAGAACTAAAAAGAGGATTTGATCTCTCTCTGATAAGAAAATTTGTAGATGAAGGAAAATTGTCTGAAAGGATGAATAAGGCAGGAACAAGGGGATTTAATTTAACTCAAGTTGAAGAAAAAGACTTCGAAACAATTCTAGAATGGGATGAAAAACAAGAACCACCTGTTCAAGGAATAGTAGATATTTTAGAAGAAAATTTGAGGGAATATATTGTAAAATCAGGTATAGAAATAGTAGATAATAAGTTTAAAGATTTTGAACTTTACGAAGATGATGAGGGAAACTTTGGAGAACTTTACAGGGTAGGAGTTGGTGAAATAGATATATTATATCATAACCCAGAACAAGGCAAATATTTAGTTATTGAATTAAAAAGAACTGAAGAAACTTCCGATAAGGTAGTTGGTCAAATTTCTAGATACATGGGATGGGTTAACGAGGAAATCTCAGAAGACGAAGAAGTACAAGGATTGATCATCACTCAAAGTGCAAGCCAGAAATTGAAATATGCAATCAAAATGATTAATAAATGTTCATTAAAGGAATTCAGGTTAAAATTTGATTTTTATGATCCAAAATGAGGAAGGTGATATTGATGATTAAGAAATATGTTGATGTTTTCTCGTCTACTGCTACCAACTCTTCACCCATATCGTGATATTGATGATTAAGAAATATGTTGATATTTATAACATGACAAATGATACTAATTTTGGACCACATCACGATGGGGGAATAATTACTTTAGCTTGCTGTATGGTTGATATCCGGAAAAAAGTGGGAGATTTATGGAACGATTTATCCCACCCCAAAGAAGATTTAGAATATTGGATTGTAGGAAGAGTAGCTAGTTATCTTAGCTCAAAGAAAAAGAACCATTTGGTTTATTTTATGAAAGTAGATGACGTTATTAACTTTGCTGAGTACAGTAGAAAATATTCTTTGAGAACAGAAAAAAATGGAAGAAAAGATAATATTTACAAATTTAATGGTAATTGTGGTGATGAGCTAAATCCTGATGATTACGATGAATTATACCATGTAAAGAATCATTCCCCAAAACATGACATAGGTAAAGGAAAATATGTTCTACTTTCTGAGGATTACTGCTATTTTGATTGGAGAAATAATCCTTACGAAGAAAAACTAGGTGAATGGGGGTTCGACAAGTTAAAATGGATTCCTCCTGGGAACAAAGGACCATTTAGAAGAAAATTTCGTTTTAACGAAACAGACGAAATAATTGATAAACTCAAAGAAATCAAAAAAGAAAACTGTCAAAGGTATGTACCGGATGGTGAAGGATGTGGTGGATGCGGGAGAAAAAAAGACAATAAAGAAGACAATTGTTAACTTGATAAATAAAAACAATTTCACCGTATAAATGATTAAATAACCCTTGCTCATTATGTAAAGCGATATGATGGAGGAGCAATTTACCATTCGGGATACTCATGATAAACTAAAAAGTGAACATCTCAGTTCTATTGGTATAGAAAACAACATAATCAAAGAAGTCCTTTCTTACCAACTACTTATCGAAAGACTCGGTGAGAGGGATAATAATGATTGGTGGAAATCAAAGCTTTTCACTAAATTTGGAAGAAAATCATTAGAAGAAGTACTACCTAAAAGTTGTACTAAAGCTAGGATCAAATTAGCTAGAGAAACAGGTCTTAAATCAGAGAAAACGAAGATACAGGAAGAAGATTACGTTTCTTTGTTTTATCTAGGACCATATTTCGAACATTTAATGAAAAAAGAATTAGAAAAGATAGACTCCCAAAATGAT
>PWFU01000058.1 GCA_003554185.1 Candidatus Dojkabacteria bacterium | reverse complement strand
TTCTAACAGCTGGTCTTTCTTGTGTGGGAACCTCGCCCTCTTTCTTTCTCCTCTCTCTAGCTCTCTTGGCTTTATCAGCTCTCTTCTCTTCAGGGGTTTTCTTAGGTTTCTTAGCTTCCTCGGTTTTCTTCTTTTTACGTTCAGCTTCTTTTCTTATTTTCTTAGCTGTTTCAACCTCAGTTTCTCTTCTCTCTGGGTCAGGAACTCTTTTACCTTTACCTTCCCAATCTATAGATTTGTAGGTTTCTAGAATAGCATCACGTTTATGGTCTCTGATAGAAAGAGGCTGACCTTTGTAAAGCACATCATCTACCATCTCTTTCGTGAACATGATCCCGGGGTCTTTTCTAATAGTTCCATCAGCCTCTTTGTACTCTATAGGCTCTATTTTGGCTCCCCATCCCTTTAAATATTTAGGCAAGAACTTTGTGAATATACCGGGCTTGTATTCTCCAGTCTCCCTGTTTAGATAACCATAAGTTTCGTATTTACCTGTTCTTCCTACTCTTGTTGTGGGGTCGGGTTTTATTGAGCCGAAAAAAGCCTCGCTGTTTTTTATTTGTTCCCCTACTTGGCTACCTAAATTAAAGTTTAAATCTCTTTCGTCTACAGGGCCTATCCTTTGTTGAGTTCCATCGTCTTTTGACGCAATAATCCTATACTCATAACCGCCTTCGTTCCAGTCTGCTGGGTTAGTACTTTTATGCCGGTTTGCACCTGCAGTAGGGAATTTTACAAAATTGGGAGACATTTTAAAAGACCTCTCCCAACTAATGTTGGTTATACCATAATGAGCGAAATTTCCTCTGTCTGTTTGTACTTCCCCGTCTGAAAACACTAACCCTTTGTGTCCTCTAAATATAGCATCTCTTATTTCTTGTTTAATCAAATGTTCAGCCCAATGCTTACTGTCGGAGAAAGGGGCTGGTGGAGGAGCCTCCCGGGACCTTATTTTATCTTTTATTAATTCTCTTGCCTTACTTTCGCTGTGGACCTCTTTACCGGCACTTGTTATAAGGTTTCCTTTATTGTCCCTTAAAGTCCAAACCTTCTCTTTCCAGTCTTGAGGATACCCCCCAAACAGGTCTTTCATTTTGCCTGACCAGATAACACCTCTAAAGAAGTCGTCTGGGGTTGGGTCTTCGGGCAATATCTCCCCAAGTTTTTCTTCTACCCGAGACTTGTTCTTTTTAAGAAAATTCTGTAAAGCTTTTCTCGGGTCTCTTTCAGGAGTAGGGTCAGACGGAGTACTGAATAAAGCATGTATTGAAGCTTCTTCGGACCGCTGTACATGGACAGTTTCGCCGAACAGCTCATACATTTGTTTGTTAAAAGCCACCTCGGAGGGTTCATACCCGTCAAGAGGAATTAACATTTTTTCTAAGTTAATTGGCCTTGAGGGGCTTTCTTTTATTGGTTTAGTATAATCAACTGTCTCTAGTTGTATGGTCCAATCCTCCGGTATTTCTTCCATCCTATAAAAACCGTCTTTCCTAGCTTGATCGTGCCAATCAGATTGTAACTCTCCGGTCCTTTTTAATTTATTACCTTCTAAATCTTCTACAACATCCCCTCTCGTGAAAGCTACTATATTTCTAGCTTGTTCAAAGTGTCCTGCTGTCCACGGAGCACTCATTCTTCTTTTAATGGAAATCACATCTTGTAAATTAAGTCCTAAATCGTGCTCTATTTCTTTAGCCACATCTAATATCTGAGTTAATTTGTTCACAGCTTCTTGGGGTGTAACGCCTACTCCCCACGTCCTTTTTTCGTGTGGATAATCAACCCAAGCATATATAGATGTTGTATCTGGGGTAGATTGTACAGCTTTAAACGGGTGTCCCACTGATTCGTTTATTTGTTCCACCGTCAAGTCCTCAAGCTCTCCTAACTCTCTTAGATAACTGGCGCTTTGCCTTAAGTTACTAGCTATAGCTAAAAAATCCCTTAAAGCGTCTTCAGTAGTCTCTCCTTCTCCCAAACTAATCCTATAGAACATATCAGGTAGCTTTCTGTCTCTTGGGACGTTTGGCTCCACTTCTAAGTAGTGGTAATCAGTATCACCGAGGCCCATTTCTGCGTGTTCGTCTTTATATACATAAGCTTTATCTCCTGTTTTTTCTATTATTTTATTAAGAGAAGAGTCTAATTGATCATCTTTTATAACGTCAGCAGCAGGCTCCCATTGGAACAGCCTTTCTTCATAAGTTCCAGGTAATCCTTCTCCCCAAGGGTGCCAGTATTTTCCTTGGTATTCAGGTTCACCTAATTCTGAAGAAGCTAAAAGAGCCTCTGATTCTAATGTCTCAAGCCTGCCAAGTTCCCTTATAACTTTGTCTAACTTATTCTTGTATTCTTTACTAAGCCCTTTTTCTACACTTTCTAAAAACTGGTGTGCTTCAGATTCCGGGTCCATTATAGTTTCTCTATGCTTATTCAACCTGTCCAGCTGCGTAGAAAAGTTTTGTGTTATCTGTTCAATTCTACTCAACCCTACAGCGGTTTGGGGCAACCGTTCAGGGGGTGTAGCCTGTCTGAACAAAGGAAGATTTGAAATATCATAATCTTCTAGCATCTGGTTAAACTCTTTAGCAGCAGG
>PWFU01000083.1 GCA_003554185.1 Candidatus Dojkabacteria bacterium | reverse complement strand
CTGCATAACTCTGCAAACCTTCACCGGTGAAGACCACCGGTTCGTCATATGATCTTAAGCTGTCTGTCAGCTCTGCAAGGGGCATTGCTGCCGGCTCAATTAGCGGCTTTAGGAGATGTGGTTCTTCCCGGCCGCGCCGGTAAAGGGCGGTGTAGACCTGGCTGCGGCGGGCATCGAGCAGGGGGCAAATTAAGGTACCGGGGGTGGGAACCGCTTCCGCCATGGCCTGCAGGGTACAAACGGGCACTGCGGGGATGTTTAACCCCTGGGCCAGGCCGCGGGCAGTGGCTACGCCGATGCGCAGGCCGGTAAAAGAACCCGGTCCGGCGGAGGCCGCTACGCCGCCTAAATCTTCGCGGCCGGTGCCGCTTTCTTTAAGGAGGGTATCTACAAGGGGCATCAATCGCTCGGAGTGGGTCTTTTTAATGTTGAGCGTCATTTCGGCCAGCACAGTTTCTTCTTGCAGCAGGGCCACGCTGCAGGATAGGGTGGTGGTGTCAATCCCCAGGATAATCAGATGCTATTCCCTCCAGTTGTTTTATTAAAAACAGGCTTTAATCAACAAACTCGTGATCTTCCCATTCTCCTTCAATTGTTTCACCATCAGAGAAAGTAAACGTACCCTCGCCGTGGCGTTTACCCTCTTTCCATTCTCCCTCGTAGGTAGACTCATCGGGATAGGTCATCTTCCCTTCCCCGTGAATTTGCCCGTCTTCCCACTCACCGGTGTACTTGGCATCGTCGGGATAGTGCATGGTGCCTTCGCCGTGGAAGCGATCATCTTTAAACTCACCTTCATATTCGATCCCGTCCGGCTCTTTATAGGTGCCCTCACCGTGGAAGAGGTTATCTTTAAACTCACCTTCGTATTCGGTGCCATCAGGGGAGACGTAGCTACCCTGGCCGTGAAAACGGCCTTCTTTGAATTCACCGCTGTACTCTTCGCCGCTGGGGTGGGTCCAGGTGCCTTCGCCGTGGCGGAGGCCGTCTTTGAATTCACCCTCGTAAACCGCCCCGTCGGGGTATTCGAGGACTCCTTCGCCGTGTTCCCGGCCTTCCTCAAATTCTCCTTCGTAGCGGCCGCCGCCGGGTTGGGTCATTACCCCGTCGCCATGGACCATGTTCTCTTTAAACTCACCTTCGTAGCGCAGGCCCTCTTCTGATACGGCCACTCCCTCACCGTGCATCATCCCTTCATCCCATTCACCTTCATAGCGGGCGCCACTTTCGTGTTCCCAGACTCCTTCACCGTGGGGCTCGTTCCAGCGCAGTTCTCCGGTGTAGGTGCCTTCCATGTGGGATACCGTGCCCGTGCGCTGATAATAAAAGTAAAGGGCGGTGCCACCGATAATTAAAACAAGGAGCAGCAAGCCAAAAAGGTATTTTTTCTGAAAAAATCTTTCACTAAAAGAAGGGCTTGTCCCGTCTTCGGCGCCCCGGTTTCCTGAACCATTATCGAATGTTTCCTGTGTGCTACCCTGTTCATTATCAAAGTGTTCTTGCAGGAGGGTTTTTTTATCTTTATCCATAGTTAACTTTTTAGCACTCCTTTATCTATATTTAAACGAACCTGTGGTTTACTTTTTGTTTATTGCAGGTTATGTTTCAGGCTAGCCGGGCAGCTCCATGTGCAAATTACCGTTAGTCCGCCAGGTAACCGCTTCGAAAAAGGTCTCCACCAGTTTTTCCGCAGCAGTACCTCCGGGGTCAAACCAGATACACCGCTTATCATCTACCTCTTCGCCGGTGCGTTCAATTCTCACCTGCAGATGCTCCGGCGGTAAAAGGTGGGGCAGGCGTTCGGCCCACTCGATACAGGCGATCCCCTCACCGGGCAGGTAATCCTCGAAACCCAGTTCGATAGTTTCTTCTTCATCGCTTAAACGGTAAAAATCAAAGTGGTAGAGGGGCAGGCGGCCGTCGTAGATTTTAAGCAGCACAAAAGTGGGGCTGGAAATCTGCTCTTCCACCCCGAGGCCGCGGCCGATACCGCGGACAAAAACTGTCTTGCCCGTTCCAAGGTCACCCTGCAGGGCGATAACCAGGGGGTAAGACAGAAAATACCCCAGCAATTCGCCGATGTGGGCTGTTTCTTCTTCATTACCGGTAGTTAGAAATGCTTCTGCCTGCTGCATAATCCTCCGTATAGGTGCACGTTTTTTTCTAGCCTAATTATATATTCGGGACAATGGTTTTGCAAATAAAGTTGGATCATTTAAAGCTTTTAGGACTTACTGTAACGGAGTGTCTCCCTCTCCTTTGCTTTGTGCCTTTTTCTCAATCAATTTCTTCACGTTAAGCATCGGCACTCTGATCGGAGGGTTAATCCCGGATTGAGCGGTGACGCTTTGAATATAGGCCTGCGAAATATTGGAGAGGACTATCAGGCCATTAATGATGAGCCTTTTTTTGAATTCATCCTCATTAAGGGTTTCACTCTTAAACGCCCCCTCCATAACCAGATCGATAGTAAAAAGAGCCTGTTCTTCTAAAGTCGCATTTACTTTAACCTGGAACTCAATGATGCCAAAATAGGTGTTTTCATGCTGCTGGGCACGCTTGACCCGGTAATCAAAATCGAATGAAACATTGGCCGCTTG
>PWFU01000046.1 GCA_003554185.1 Candidatus Dojkabacteria bacterium | reverse complement strand
TTTGATATTTCAAATGCTTTTAGAGATACTTTTTCTGAACCTGTATGGAGATATCTTTTTAACGACAGACCTATTGAATGGATGCAATGGTTTGTTTTGGTTTTTGCAATAATTACTTCTGCATATTTGAGTGCAAGGTTGGCTGTAGCTAACAAAAAAGTTTATTCAAAATTCTTTTTAATCTTTTCAATAGGTCTTGGACTTATGTTAATAGAAGATGCTGGAGATATTAGGCACGTAATATCTGGAGAAGTACAAAATTTTGCAGACAATGACCATATCATGGGGATACATTACAGAGTTGTTTCTGATTTCCCTTATTTTGCTCTTCTAGCAGCAATTCCATTGTACGCAATAATAAGGTATGGGAAAGAAACTTGGGAAAACACAAAAGCAAAAACCCCCTTTATATTAGGAATCATACTATATGCAATAGCTGCAATAGGTTCAGGTTTAAGACATTTCAATAATCTATATATCAACATTGGTAGTTGGATAGATGAGAATATTTTGAATGAAAATTTTAAGGGTATAGCTTCTCTCTCACAAGATAGAAATCATTTTTTACTTGTAGACTCAATTCTTGAAGAGACAATAGAGCTTTTAGCAATAACATTAATTTTTGTTGCAATATTAATTTTTGTTAAAGAATTTAAAAAAGATGAAGCAGATAGAAGTAGAAGTTAGGAGCTTCATATCAGAAAAGGAGTATAATAGTCTTTTGGAATTTTTTAAGAAAAGCGCTGAATTAATAAAGGAAGATTATCAAGAAACCTTTTACTTTGATTGTACCCAAGATCTAAGAATACAAAGAAACAATTCCTTTGCAAAAATATGGCTAAAGAAAGGAAAAATCCACGACAAACATAGGGAGGAAATAGAAGTAAAAGTAAATAGAGAAGATTTTGAAAATTTAGAAGAACTTTTTAAAGCTTTAAATATGGATGTAGAAATAAAGTGGTATAGGAAAAGATTTGAATTTAAATGGGAAGATACAAAAGTATGTTTAGATCATACAAGAGGTTATGGGTATATCATAGAACTAGAAAAAATAGTAAGGGAAGAAAAGAAGGAAGAAGTATATAATGAATTAAAGGAGAAATTAGAATCTTTAGATGTAGATATAACACCAAAAGAAGAGTTTGAAAAAGCCTTTGATTATTACAAAAGGAATTGGAAGAAATTAACATGAATAATGTTGAAGAATTAAAGGAGAAGCTAAAAGATTCTGATATAGATTTATCTCAATGGGGTAAAAATACAAATAAAAGTGCTGAAGATCTGTTGGAAGAAATAAAAAGTGGTGAAAGCATACTAAAAATGGACGAGGGAAACAGGTTAGTAAGGCGCATTTTCGTATGCACAGCAAATATATACTACAAAGACAAAAATTCGAAAACCTATATTCTCAAAGAAGAAAAACAGATATTTAAGAATGGAAAGATTAGAAAAAGAAATTTAAGTACTTCTATGAGCGAAAAGATGAATCTCGGAGAAAATCCGCTTCAAGCAATAACAAGAGGTATTCAAGAAGAACTAGGTACTTGCAATAAAATTGATATTCGTCGAAAAGGAAGAAGGAGCAAAAAGCGTAAATCTATTAGTTATCCTGGTATACTTACCGAATACATTTATTATGATTTCGAAGCCTTTCTTAATGAAAAACAATTTAAAAAGGAAGGTTATGAAGAAAAACAAAATAAAAAAACAACAAAATTTATTTGGGAAGAATTAAAAACTTAAACATATTTAAATGAAAAAGATTAATTATACAGACATTGTTTATGGAAAAATTAGAATAGACACCCCAGTAGTTGAAGAAATTATACAATCAGAGTATTTTCAGCGGCTAAAAGATGTAAACCAAGGTGGATATTTACCACTTTGGAAAAAACTTTGTAATATGGAAATTGATTCATTTGAATACAGTAGATTTACTCATTCAGTAGGTGTCTATACTCTACTTAAAAAATACAAAGCACCAATAGAAGAGCAACTATATGGATTAATCCATGATCTTTCGCACACCTCTTTTTCCCATTGTATAGATTATGTTATGAAAGAGGGATCTCAGAAAAAACATGATTATCAAGATAATAGTTTCCATGCGTATGTAAACCAAACCAACATACCAGAAATTTTAGAGAAATATGGATACTCCACTAAGAAAATCTTAGATGAAACAAACTTTTCTATTGCTGAAAAAGACCTCCCTGATTTATGTGCAGATAGGGTAGACTATTCTTTAAGAGAAGGTTTGATTTACAAAGAGATTACAGAAGAGGAAAAGAACTCCATCCTTTATAATTTAGAGGTAATAAATAATGATTGGGTTTTCAAAGATTTTGATGTAGCTAAAAAATATTCAAAAATGTTTTAAAATTTGAATAATAAATATTATTCAGGAATAAAATCTGCCAGTATGTTTGCAGTTGTAAGTGATTGTCTCAAATATGCTCTTAAACACAACTATATTTCCATTGATGACTTCTATACAACCGATACAAAATTAATCTCGAAATTGGAGCCTTTTGTAGAAAAAGATTCTCATTTTAAAAAATTATGGGAGAGAATGCATGGTCATTTCTCAGTAAAACAAGATTTAAATTCTAGAAGGATCTTTTGTAAATCAAGAGTAGTTGATCCCTTGGTTTTAGATGATAAAGAAATAAAAAGGTTTTCTGATATAGAGACTAATTGGAAAAAAATTGTTGAAAAAGAAATAGAACCCCGAGAGTATTTTTTGAGTATTTTAGATACAAAAGAATTTTGATAAAATACAAACTAGCTAAATTCTAAAAAATATTTTATGCAAAAAACATTAAAAAACCTCGCAGCAGCATTTGTAGGAGAAAGCCAAGCAAGAAATAGATATACCTTCTATTCAAGCATTGCAAAAAAAGAAGGATATGAACAAATTGCGGACGTTTTTAGAATAACTGCAGAACAAGAAAAACAACATGCTAGCTGGTTAATTAAAATGATTAATCAAATCAAAGAAGATGAAGAAGAAATAGAGGTGACTGCAGGTGTACCAACTACAAGAGGTACTACTACAGAAAATTTGAAAGCTGCTATTGCTGGAGAAAATTACGAATACACAAGCATGTATCCTGAATTTGCTCAGATTGCAGAAGAAGAAGGTTTGGACGATATAGCTAAGAGATTAAGATCTATCGCTGTAGCAGAAGAACATCATGAAGAGAGATTTACAAAACTTCTAAAAAATCTTGAAAACGAAGTAACTTTCAAAAGAGATGAAAAGGGACAATGGTCATGTAGAGAATGTGGATATATTCATGAGGGTGAAGAAGCTCCAGAGATATGTCCTTCTTGTGACCACCCACAGGCTTTCTACTCTCTAAAGAGAGAGGATTATTAAAATTAAAAAAAAACAAATTATGAATTATGACCCAAGTAAAGCTCACTATATAGCTATAACAGGAATTATCATCAACGAAGAAGGGAAGTATCTAATAGCAAAGAGGTCATTAGAAGAAAAAGCGTTTCCAGGAGAATGGACTGTTCCAGGAGGGAAACTCACAAAAGAAGATTACATGAACAGACCAAAGGATACAAATGTCCATTGGTACAATGTTTTCGAAGATGTTTTAATCAGAGAGGTTAAGGAAGAGGTAAATCTAGATATTAAAAATATACAGTATCTAACAAGTCTAACATTTATTAGAGACGATGATATCCCAACCATCATCATCAGCCTTTATGCAGAAATCGCTGGAGGAGAGATAGAGTTGTCTCCTGAATTAACGGAGTATGCTTGGGTTACACTTGAAGAAGCTAAAGATTACAAACTAATCGAAGGTATTTATGAAGAGATAGAAATGCTAGATAATCGTCTAAAAGGAAAAGAAGCAGAATTTTGGAAAAAGAATTAACCCTCCAATAGGGTGATGCTTTCATCAATATCGTTAGTTTGAAAAAGTTTTTTTCTCAATTTTGTAAGTTCTTCATCTTCTCTTAGATAGGCGTAATAGAATTTTTTGATAGAACTCCAACCTTTTTTAGGATGGTTTTTTGAAAAATCTCTCATCAATTTTAAATGAAATAGTAGAGTAGAAATTCTCTCTTCCTTACTCGGATCGTAATTACTAAAAACCCAAGGGTTTCTTAATAAAGCTCTTCCTATCATTACACCATCGACTTCATATTTTTTTTGAACATCATAAGCTTGTTCTAGAGATGTAATATCACCATTACCAACAATACGTATATTAGGATTGCACTTATCCCTCATACCAATTATTTCTTCAATCATTTTCCAATCAGCAAAACCAGAAAAAACCTGTTTAGCATTTCTAAAGTGAATAAATAGAGTGTGGAGATTAAAATTTAAAAGGAATTTTATCCATTCTTTATCAAACCCAGATTGTCCCATCCTCGTTTTTATACTAAGAGGCATATCAATACCCTCCATTTCCTTAATTATCTCTTCAACTAATGTATATTCAGCTATTAGAGCTGAACCACAACCAGCTTTAACAACCTTTTTTACTGGACAACCCATATTAATATTAACTCCATCAAAATCATATTCCCGTATAATCTCGTATGCCTCTCTGAATTTCTTAGGATCCCTACCCCAAAGTTGTACAATAATGGGTTTTTCTTCCTCGCTAAACTGAAGTCTATGAGAAACACTTTCCTTCCCTTCTTTAGATGTTAAACCCTCAATATTTACAAACTCCGTAAAAAAAACATCTGGTCTTCCTGTTTTCAATAAAACTTGTCTAAAGGGGTAATCTGTTACATCCTCCATAGGTGCTAAATATATATTTTGATTTTCGAGATTTGAGTGCATATAATGGCAGAGTAAAAATATTAATATTCTCTAGATGAATAATAGCAAAAAATACACAAAACTTTCAGGGCCAGAAGCACTAGTAAAGGGAGCAAAGGACGCAGGAGCTGAATTTTATGCAGGTTATCCAATAACCCCATCTTCTGAAATTATGCATTTATGGAGTCAAGAATCTACTACAAAAGATTATGATTTCGTACAAATGGAAGATGAGATCGCATCTATACATGCTGTTTTAGGAGCCTCTTTAGCAGGCAAAAAGAGTTTTACTGCAACATCAGGACCAGGTTTTTCATTAATGCAAGAAGGGTTAGGAACGGCTTTTGCTATGCAAGCCCCACTGGTTGTCATGAATGCACAAAGACAAGGACCATCTACCGGTATGCCTACAATTGCAGGACAAGGAGAAATCTTACAAACTCAATATGGTACACATGGAGATTATACATCTATAGTTTTCTACCCAAACTCAGTTGAAGAAATGTATAAATATACTATTGAGGCTTTCAATGCTAGTGAAGAATCTCTTTCTCCTTCAATAATACTAGCTGACGCTTACCTAACAAATCTACAAGAATATGCATCTTTAGAAAATGAAGAAGTAAAAAATAGGGGAAAACAAGGCTTAACAAAAACAGACTATGATAGACACTTTACTGGGTTAACATCAAAAGAAGATGGAGAAGTAGATACAATAAATCCAGAAGTTTACAAAGAATGGATAGATAGAAGAAGGAAGAAAGTTCTTGAGGTAGGAGATAGATATTATTTTTACGAAACAAAAGAAAACACAAAAGCAGATACGCTAATCATCTCTTACGGAATAACTTCAAGAATAGTTGAAGAAATTGTAGAAGAAGACAATAGTTTTTCACATTTTAGACCAATAACTCTCTTTCCAATAAAAGAAAATGTTGTAAGAAACATAGCTAAGAGGTATAAAAATATTGTAGTTTTGGAAATGAATGAAGGACAGTATACAAAAGAAATACAAAATATATTAAAAAGAGACATCAAACATATCAGAGTGTCTAACGCAAACCCCTTAAGGAAAGATATCTTAAAAGAATTAAAGAGTTTATGAGTTTACAAAAACCAATGAACGAAAAAAAACGAATATTTTGTCCAGGTTGTGGACTCTTTACCATTGAAAAAATCATTGCAGAAGAAATGGAGAAAATAGGGGGGGATAAAAATAATACGGTAATAGTATCTGGAATAGGGTGTACAGCAAGAATCTCCGAATATTTTAATCTCGATACTATACACACTACCCATGGAAGAACTATACCTACTGCAGAGGGTATAAAAATCGCAAACCCGGATATTAATGTTGTAATAATTTCTGGAGATGGTGACTTATTAAGCATTGGAGGGAATCATTTTGTTCATGGATCCAGGAGAAATTTAAATATTAAAATCTTTTGTAATAATAATAGGTTGTATGCAATGACCGGAGGACAAAGTGCAGCAACAACACCAAAAGGAATGAAAACTAAAACTCACCCTCAAGGCTATGAAATGGAACCTCTAGATCCAAAAGGTATTCTAAAAAACAACAAAAATTATTTCTTCTCGAGAACTAATACGCTTGATATAGAGCACTTTCGAAATGCAACAAAACAATCTTTAGAGTGGGAAGGCTTTTCGTTTGTAGAAATAATATCACCTTGTTTAGCTGATATAGAGAGGAAATTAAAAACAGATAATATGAAAGAACTAATGGAATATTTTAAAAAAGACAAAGAAAATTATATATATGAAATATCACATTCTTAAATTATGAAAAAGTTTTGTATAAAAATTTATTCTGAAGGAGGACAAGGCATCAAATCAATGATTGATAAATTAGGTGAAGATATAGAAAAGCATGAATCCTTGAAGAGATATTTTAATACTGCGGTTGTAAAATACGACTCCATAATTAAAGGAGGTACTGTTGAAGCTAATTTCATAATCGCACAAAACTCAAAAAATTCTCCTTTCTTTGACCACGCTAACCTCTGCATTATATTAAAACAAGGAATAGAGAACCCCATTAGTTGTGATAAAAAAATAAAAAAAGAAGATTTCACTAGACAAGAAGTAGGTGAGTTAAAAGAACAAATAATAGGTGAGGTGCTAAGCCACTTTTCCACAACCACTTCGGATTCTTAAAGTATAGATATAACCAAAAGAAATTACCATTAAAAATAAAAGGATCCCTTGAGGTAGAGTAATGAAATAATGATCAAGCATAGATATGATTAAAATTCCAAAAACTGTATATTTTAAAAACAATTCTCCTTTTAAAAAATTTCTAAATAAAAAATAGAGAATACATAAAACTAAAGGAATACCTAAAACCAAACCATATTCTGCTAACAAAAGAATATATATATTGTGTACTGGTTCTAGAAGCAAAAAACCACCTGCAGTATACACAGGATAATAATCTATTCCATAAACGTATTGACTAGCACCTATGCCCCAT
Organism: Candidatus Dojkabacteria bacterium; assembly: GCA_003554185.1. Lineage (GTDB taxonomy): Bacteria > Patescibacteriota > Dojkabacteria > SC72 > T1SED10-24 > T1SED10-24. The sequence goes on along the minus strand of PWFU01000046.1, from coordinate 4,646 downwards.
AATGGATAATTTTTAATAATTTCGAAACCATTTTTTACAAGCTCTATTCTATCGGAAAGACCATGATCAAAGTTTAGAAATCTGTCAAAAAATAATGGTATAAAACCTCCGATTTTATTCCAAAAATATTTTAAAAATAACACTAGAAAGAAACCAAGAGAAAGAAATATTGCTATCCTACTAAAAGTTAAAAATATTAAAATCACTACTAAAGTTAATGATATATATCTGAGATATCCTTTTAGAAAAGAAAAACAAACAGGTAATAGAAAAAACAAATAACCTGCAAGAACATTAGGATGAGGAAAAGTTCCGTAAGCTCTTAAAAAAACCTGATTTTGTAGTTCAACAAAACTAGTCCCATACATACCCTTTACAATTTGTGATTCCCCAAGAAAAGATAATCCTAGACTACTTCCTTGTAAAAATTGTCCTAGACCTATACCAAACTGAATGATTATTGTAATTAATAGTATAAAGGTAAGGATTTGCTTCTCTCTAATACTAAAACTATATTGTAATAAAAAATATTTTGCAGAAATATATATCGTAAATGCATAGAAAAACAGCCTATACACCGTAATAACAGATAGCATTTCCCAATCAACAACAGCCTTTATTGTAAAAAGAAAAAACAGACAGAGGAAAAAGATCTTTTCGGTTTGAAAAAGATTCGTAATTAATTTCTTCTTAAGAATAATAATTAAAACTATGAAAACAAAAACATCCAAAAAATGTAAAGTTGGTATTGTGTAATTGGAGACTATTCCTTGAATATATTCTTCTGAGATAAATGGGAGATTTGTTAATTGAAACGTTATATTAAATGGTAGAAGAAATAGTAGAAACGCTATTGAACTAAAAAACCATTTTTTCGTCAAAAAGGATATACCAAAATATACTAAGAGTACTAATAATACGAAAACCAATCTCCCAACTTCCAAGGAAGCTATTAACTCAATCATAGACAACTTCCATATTATTTTATTCTAAAATACCTAGGCTTCTTCTTCCTCTTGTGCAGGAGTAATCCTTACAGCCCTTTCCTTTCCTTCTCCAACACTTTCACTCTCTATCCCATCAATTTCACGAATATACATATGAACTTCTCTACGTTCAGATGCTTGCATAGGGGGTAGGTCAATATACTCTCCTAACGTTTTAACATCATCAATCTTCCCATCAACCATCTTTCTAAGTTTTTGATTTTGTTTTTCTCTGTAATCACCAATATCTACTATAATTTTTACTTTTGAAACATCTTCATCAGAATGCTCCCCTTCATTTTTTAAAAGTGATTTCAACATAAGGCTTAATACATATTGCATAGATTGTATATTTTTTCCTCTATTACCTATCGCATATCCCAAATTATCACCTTTAAACAAAACTTTTATTAAAAAAGAATCTTCTTGATCAAAGAATTCGTACTCCACAACTGCATCAATATCCAAGAGGGCAACAAACTTATCAAGCTTATTACTCAAAAATTTTTGATCAAACATATTACTTAATTGACAAATTATTTAGTATTTAAAACCTCTCCCTTATTTAGAGGGTTCAATTTCTTAATCGTAGTAACAGTTGTTTCCTTGTCTATGAAATAATACTGAACAACAAGCATAATTGCTTGAGCAAACCAGTAAAGAGCAAGAATAGAAGGAACTGTTAAGGTTATATAAACAATAATTAGTGGAAATACTTTAGTCATGGAACCCATCATTTGTTTTTGCATTTCTTCAGGATCCATTTGTCCATCGGCTTTTTTCTTCTTTGAAGGCTTTGGTTTTGTTCCCTTTACTTCTTGCATTGCCTGCATAAATTGGCTAGAAATGAATTGAACAACCCCTACAGCTAAAGATAATGCCAGATAAGTAAGAGCCTGCATAGCTAAATATCCTTTTTCACCCGCTACAGCCATATAGTTTTTCGATAAATCTATTATAGAAAAGAAATTGGTTTCTAATTCTAAGCCTTCTCCATTTATCCCAACTAAGCTTTGTACAAAAGGGTATAATCCTTCATCTATATCATTTAAAGTTACAACTCGAATAACCTGGACTACAACAATTAATATAATCATTTGAGGGATAAAGTTGGTTAAGCAACCTAATGGATTATATCCAGTTTCTTTGTACAACTTCATCTGTTCTTGTGCTAGTTTTTCCTTGTCATTGGAATACTTCTTATTCAATTCTTCCATTTTAGGCTTCAAAGTTGACATTGTTTTTGTCATCTCTGTTTGTTTTCTAGTGTTTCTAATCAACAACAATCTAATGACTATTGCTAACAGAATTACTGCTAATCCTAAATTCTCACCCAAAAAGTGGTAAAAAGTTACCAAAACATTTAACACTGGATAGAAGAGAAAGTTATTCCAAATAAATTCGAGCATTATAATAAACCTTTTTCTATGTTATGTAATAGGGTCGTAAGTCCCTGGGCAGGGAGTACTCACAGAATTGCACTTTAAAATTCTTTTTGCTCCAAGAAACAAACCTCTTACCACACCATATTCATCTACCGCTTGATAAGTGTAATGAGAGCAAAAAGGAATAAATCTACATGTACTAGGCAAGGTAACTACTTTTTTCTCCTGGTACTTTTTTATAACAAACAAGACTAGTCTTTTCATTTCTTCAAATTTTTCACAAGCTTATCAAATTGTTTAGAACTTTCTTTTTCTAGAGAAGGGTAGTCCTCTGGGCACTCAAATGCAATGTACAAAATCCTCGCTTTTATACCATCAAAAAACTTCTCATCTATTAACCCCTGTATTATAGCTCGAACCCTCCTCTTAAATCTATTCCTTTGAGTTGCTTTTCCTACCTTTTTTGGTATAACAACAGCAAATAGACTGTTTTCAAGACTTTCATCCTCTTTCCCTATTACCATCCCATACTTACCGCGAATCTTATCCCCATTCTTGAACACATCATCATAATCTCCATTTAAGCGATATTTTTTATTCAACATAAAATACTATCTTAATGTGCTAGTCTTCTTTTTTCTTAAAACTTTGTACTCTTCAGACGCCGTTAAACTCTTGCGCCCTTTTTTTCTTCTCCTTTTCAGTACTTCCTTACCTGAATTACTTTTGTTTCGTGCAAGAAAACCAAATTTGCGAATTCTCTTCAAATTTTTGGGTTGGTATGTTCGTCTCATAATATATTCTTTCGTATGTTAAAACACGCCAATTATATACAATATACCGCTGTATGTAAAATCTTCTTTTAAATCTACGCTTCTTGTAAAAAAAGAAGGTTGTGTTAACTATAGGGTGTACCAACAAAGCACTTGTCGAGTTTTTACTTTGCATAAGTAAGCACCATTGACCATAGTCATGTCGTATAGTATAATACTATAGCATAAATTATAAAACAGTTAATTATGAATAAAAATGAAACTACAAAATACGCTGGTTTTGAAACAAGAAGCGTAGACGAATTAGTAAATTTGGTTGACGAACTCGAAAACCCATCAAGCTGGATGGATATGACCAAAGTTGAGAACGGAGATCAAGAAGCAGAAAAAATAAAAGAAAAACTAGGAGAGAATGTAGTCCAAGAATACCAAGAACTCGAAGACAAACTAAAACAAATTAAAGAATTTTCAAGTGCTGCCACTGAAGGAAAGCTTGGAACACTACCTACTAAAACAGCCAAAGAAGCTCGCAAAGAAAAGAACGAAATTCTAGCAAGTATGAAAAATATAGAAAGAATTATAGACAGGGAAACTTTACAGGAAGTAAAAAATAAAATTAAGGATGCTCAACACCCATTACCTTCAGAAACTTTATCAGAAGAAGCCGAAAAAGATGCAAAAACTGGGAAATTAGCAATAGCCGAAATTGTTTTTGACACATACAAAAAGAAGCGAAATGAAGTAAAAAGGCTAGAAGAAGAGAACGACTTAATACGAGAAGAACATAAACAACCCATTGGTCAAAGACGTAAGAAAATATCAGAAAACACTCAGGCTAAGAAGAAGCTAGAGAATGAAATGAGTGATATTTCTGAAATTTTAAGGAGCACTATTGGTAAATCTAGGATATATCAAAAGGAGTATGGAAAAAAAGGTAGAGATACTGAACAAGAAGAACCCTCAAAAACAGGAGGAAAAAACGAGGTAATAATATTACCAACGCCTCAAGAGAAAGTAATTGATACTGTATTTACTGGAAAAGATGAAGTTTATCCGAGCAAAGAAGATGAAATTACAGCAAGTGCTGTATACGAAGCTAAAAAGCGCCCAGGAAAGATTAGAGAAGTATTTGACAAAAACAAAAAGAAAGCTGTTGCTGTGGCTGTTGCATTTGCACTATTGGTCAGCGGAGCATTCGTTGGGTATAGAGCATTAAACCAAGGAGAGGAACATTCCAGGCAGATACATCCTAACCATGAGGAATCAGGATTAATTACTGACATAGAAGAAGATGACGACGATGAATTAGAATTAGTTGAAGGGAAAATCGATGGGAAAATATTAGATGAAGATCCGGATAGTCAGAAGCAATTTGCACAAGAAGAACAAGAAGAAGAAACAGAAGAAAGTGTTCCTGAATTAGAATTAACTGATAGTTATACAGCAAACCCTGGGGATACCATAAGAGGGCTAGCCCTGATTCAGAAAGGAGGGGAATTAAT
>PWFU01000102.1 GCA_003554185.1 Candidatus Dojkabacteria bacterium | reverse complement strand
TCCTCCTTTCTGTTTCGTTCTTTCCGTTTCGTTGCTACTTAACAGATTACAAATGGAGGCCAGGATTCCTCCCTCTTTGGGGTCAATTTTCCCTCAAATACCGTAAATACTCCATAACAACTGCTCTATTATCTCATTTTTGGGGTAAAGCCTTTTTCACCGACCTCGCTATCCCCCAGCACATCGGGGATTAACTCACTGCGAAAATGGCTCATTTCGGAGATTACGAAAATTATGGGTGTGGATTGGCGAACAGCCAAGAAATATGCAGATGGAGAGGTATTACCTGTGTCCAGGAGCAAAGAACGGGATCGCCCCAAAACAGGTCCTTTCATAGAGCATCTGCAAGCGATGCTGATAGAGGACATGAACAAGCCGGCCAAGCAAAGACGAACGGCCCGTGCCATGTACGACCAGATAGTTGATCTGGGTTATGAGGGTTCAGCGAGGACGGTAAGGCATTGGGTGCAGAGGCTGAAGCCAGCGCTTTACGCAGAAAGGAAGGAGCGTTTTGTAAGCCTGGAGCATTCTCAGGGAGAAGCTCAGGTGGATTTTTTTGAGTCATGGATGTATGGTTCTTTCCCTGATGCAAAGATGAAGAAATTTTATTGTCTGGTTATGTCCTTTCCATACAGCAATGCAACCGTGTCTCGGGCTCTTCCGGCCCAAAATGGGGAATGTCTTTTGAGTGCGTTGCAGTCGATGTTTGAAGAGATCGGCGGTGTGCCGCAGGCGATAGTGTTTGACAATTTGTCTCCCGCAGTTAAGTCCATTGATGGATATGACCGTCAGTTGACGGATTTGTTCAGCAGGTTTAAGTGGCATTATCGGTTCGAAGCCCGTTTTTGTAATCCTGCCAGTCCTCACGAGAAGGGCAACGTTGAGCGGAAGGTCAGTTATGTGCGCAGAAATGTTCTTTCGCCACCCCCTGTGGTTGAGAATCTGGACGAAATCAATGATATTCTTCAGAGACATTCTGAAGAGGATATGCAGCGAATTCATTATCGCAAGGGGGTTGCAGTTAAAGATCTGTGGGATCTGGATTGCAAGGCTCTATTACCGTTACCGAATCAACATTTTGAAGTGTTTCGAACTCGTGTATCTCGGGTCAGTCGGGTCAGCGCCATAAAAGTAAACAGAAACGACTACCGGATACCTCGCGCTTATCCTGGTCAGAAAGTACTTATTAAACTGCGGTGGGACTGTCTCGAGGTATTTGATGAGGACGGTCAACTGCTTGGTAAATGTCCACGACAGTATATTTTTGATGCAAAAGAGGTTGACTGGAAGTCTGAGTTGGAAATATTCAAAAACAAGCCCAGAGCAGTTGAACAGGCGGTCTGTTTGAAAGCATTTCCAGAGGCTCTTAAAGATTTCATCGTCTCTGCAAGTCTCAGTCAAAGACCGCAGAGGATACGGACTCTGATATCTCTTTTTGAAAAGGGACATGACCTTGCAGACATAAAGAAAACAGTTGAATTGGCGCAAAAATACGGGCGAACTGACAGAAACAGTTTGATGATACTTGCTGATTATCGCAATTCTGATGGTAAATCTCCGGTAGATGATCCTTATACACCGGATGAAGCACGTAAATGGCAGCCAGATATGAATCAATATGCTCTTTTGACGGCTGGACTGATGAACAATGGAGAATAATCTCAGGGAATACGCCAGATCTTTGCGCATAAGTGATATGGCTGATATTTATCAGCAAGTGGAGTTTGAAAATCGCCTTCAATACTTGACGGAACTGTTCCGATTGGCTATCGAAGGGCGCAAGAGCCGCCGGGCGCAACGATTGATTCGAAAGGCAGGTTTTCCTAACACCGACACTCTGGAAGGTTATGATTTTTCCCCGGTGACCTTGCCAAAGGGACTGGATCAGGATTATCTGACTGATTTGCAGTTCGTACAACAAAAGGAGAATTTACTTATGGTTGGGGCAGTTGGAACAGGCAAGACCCGCCTGGCAATATCTCTGGGTATAAAAGCCTGTCTCAGAGGAATGACAGTCCAATTTCATCGTGCTGCAGATCTGTGCAACAGTCTTTTGGAACTTCATCCAGCAGGAAAAGCTGGAAAACTGATTCGAGATATAACCCGGGCCGATTTGTTCATACTGGATGAGGTCGGCTATGTACCTTTCAGCAAATCTGCCGCTGAGATGTTATTCAACGTCATCTCGAACAGTTATGAAAATCAGAGCATAATCACAACTTCAAATCTGGAGTTTGGACGCTGGAGTGAAGTGTTCGGAGATGAACGACTCACTGCTGCACTGATAGATAGATTGGTACATCATGCGCACATCCTTACTTTCAGCGGCCCAAGCTACAGACTACAACAAGCCCTATCACGTACTGAACATGATGAGGACACTGTTCTGCAAAAAACAACGGAAACTGATAACTGAAACATTAACTCGTTTTGACTGAATGTTTATATCAACAGGACGCTATGTATTTCTTGGTTGCCGAACTATGGATTTTGTGATTGCCAAAAACATAATTTTGATTGTTATAGCAGATCGGTTGGTTGGGTTTGAATTCCATATGTTCTTTTTCGGAATCCGACTTCTTAAATCTTCTATACAGAGATCTAACTT
>PWFU01000007.1 GCA_003554185.1 Candidatus Dojkabacteria bacterium | reverse complement strand
GAACTTCCTGGAGGCCAGGGCCAGTCCCAGGCCGAAAACGCCCCCCAATAAGGTAACGCTGGCCAGGGGAGCCAGGTAAATCATAAGACACCTCCTTTGACCGGCAATCCATTCTCCAAAAGGCCTGCTGAACCACCATTAAATAGTATGATATATTTAATAACAGCCACAAGGGACGGTTCTATTGCGTTCCCTGTCGGCCCTCCGCTTTGCATTACACTTTTCTTAAATATTAATCATATTATACCGGTAACATGCCCAGAAAGCCGGAAAAAGCCATGGCCATGATAGCGGCCATGATCAGGGTAATAGACGCCCCCTGCAGCGAGCCGGGCACGTCAGCAAACTCCAGGCGCTGCCGGAGCCCCGCCATGAGAACCAGGGACACAGTAAATCCTACGCCTGCCCCCAAACCAAAAACTATGCTCTCTACCAGGCTATATTGGCTCAGCGGGATAAGTAAAGCCAGCCCCAGGATAGCGCAATTGGTAGTAATCAGGGGGAGGAAAATACCCAGGGACTGGTACAGGGAAGGAATCATTTTGCGCAGGAACATCTCCAGAAACTGCACGATGGACGATATGGCCAGGATGAAAAAAACATACTGCATAAAGGGCAAGTTAAAGGGGACAATCAAGGCTTCCTGGATGATCCAGGCCAACAGCCCGGAAAAAGTCATCACAAAAGTAGTAGCGCAGCCCATCCCCAGGGCGGTTTCTACGTGGCGGGATACCCCGATAAAAGGGCAGATACCCAAAAACCGGGTAAGGATGAAATTGTTAACCAGCGAAGCGCTGACAAAAATCAATACCAGTTCTTCCATCATAACCTCCTGTTTATCATGAAGTGACAGGGGCTGGCAAGGTTCTGGGCACTTGTTTACCCCTTCCCGGGGTGGTCGAACTTGGCTGGCAACTTCTGCCCGGGCAAGCTCTTTTCAAAACATTCACCCAGGAAAATCTTGAAGAGGGAAGACGCTGGAACCGCCCCCCCCCGTGACTGGCGACGACAAGTAATACCCCATGAATTAACTTTATAGTCAGGTTTATCAAAACTGTCGGGTTACGTTTAATTTTCACCCGGGGTGTTTAAAAAGTGTTTTGGACGTTTCCGGTAGTTCTTTCTCTTTTCCATTAAATTATAGAAACCCAGCATAACCCCCAGGGTCAGAAAAGCACCCGGGGGGACAATCATGATAACCCATGGCTCAAAACTTTCTCCCAGTACCGAGAGTCCAAACAGCGAACCGAACCCCAGCAACTCTCGAATTGCCCCCAGCAGCGTCAAGGTCCAGGTGAAACCCGCCCCGTATCCCAGGGCGTCTATCGTAGCCCGGGAAACGGGGTGATGTGCCGAAAACGCTTCTACCCTTCCCAGGATGAGGCAGTTTACTACGATGAGAGGAATATAAAGGCTCAGCACCTGGTAGATGTGGTGCCAGAAAGCGTTCAATACGTAGTCGGCGGCAGTAACGAAGGTAGCGATGATCACGATGTAAGAAGGTATGCGCACACGGGGAGGGATGAAGCTTTGGAGCAGGGAAATAGAAGCACTGGAAGCAACCAGCACGAAGCTGGTGGCCAGGCCCATGGTTAAGCCATTGACTGCGGTGTTGGTTATTGCCAGAGTAGGGCACATTCCCAGCACCAACCGGAAGACGGGATGCTCCTGCCATAATCCCCGAATAAGATCTTTCCACCAGGACATTCCTGGATTACCTCCTTACAGGCATGAAAAAAGTGTTTATAATTCCCTTTTTATCTTTTTCCCTTGATCCCTTGATCCCGGTTCCCCAGGATTACTGCTCCAACTCTTTTTCCTCAAAACGCTGTACGGTATTTTTGACCAGCCTGGCTACTGCTTCTGATGAAACCGTAGCCCCTGAAATAGTGTCCACGTCTTCTCCAGCGACGAAGGGATCGTCAAAGGATTTATTTTCAAACTGCCCCCGGAACCATTCGTCTCTGATCCGGGCTCCCAGACCTGGGGTTTCGGACATCTCCAGCACTTCCACCCCGGTTACCTGGCGTTGCTTTTCATCCAGGCCTATCATAAGAGTTATAGTCCCCTGGAAGCCGCTGCCTTCTGCTTTTACAGCGTAACCCACGGGTTTTAGTCTCCGGTCCAGTCCCTGATACAGCAGCAGCGATTCTACATATACTTCCCGGTAATCGTCCGCCCCGGGAATAACACTAACCACGGCTTCTTCTTTTTCTTCTTCCTGCTGGGACCTGATAGAAGGAAGGGTTACCTGGTAGATGGCTGCCAGGAACATTCCCGAGACCAGCATGATGGCCAAAAGGACCGCTGCCAGCCTTATTTCTATTTTCCCCTTCATGCCGGTTTCACCCTCCCGGACTTATTATCTATTATTAACTAGTGCCTCCGCACAAGCTCCCTTAGTTGGTGCCCTGAAACATTTTATCTCGTCTCAATTTCTGCCTTCGCCTCTTTCATCGCCATCGCCAAAACTTTGGTTGTTTCCAGAGCACAAGCGTGGCCTGGCACATATTAACTTTATCTCCGCCCCGGACTGTGCCTTCTCCTGGACAGGTAGCTTTTTCGCCTGCTCTCACCGAAAGAGCGGGGTACCAGGTTGTAATCCAGCAGAGGAACAGTCATATTCAT
>PWFU01000094.1 GCA_003554185.1 Candidatus Dojkabacteria bacterium | reverse complement strand
TGTATGCGATCACTGGAAACACCAGAATCCACAAGTTTCTGAAATACAAACTTCTGCAGATCAACACGAGGTTTGGGCCCATTATAATCAACGAATTGTTCCTTGAATAAGGATGCAACTTCCTCGCCCACTTCAAACCTGGATTGGGATATACACGGACTGAGATATGCTTTGATCATATCCGGTTCCGCACCAACTTTGATCATGTTGGATACCGCTTGTTCGGTTATCCCCTGTACAGCCCCTCTCCAGCCGGCGTGAACGGCAGAGACAACCCTGTGAACGGGATCTGCAAGCAGTACAGCGGCACAATCCGCAACCAAAACAGCAATGGCAAGTTGGTTTCGGTCTGTTACCAGGCCATCTGTATCTGCTATAATTTCAGGCTTTCCTGTGTAAGCTACCTGTGTGCCATGTACCTGTGTTCCCATAGACAGCATGAGGTCGGGGCGTCTAAGATACTCCGAGATAGTTGTGCGATTATTTTCCAGAGCCCGAATCTGATCCGACCGGTTTTTGGCATTGGCCACAGAGCGAATATGATAACCTTGCTCTTCCTGGGCCCTGGATAGAAAGGCGGAAACAATTCCATCGGTTTTATTCGACCAGATTACAGACATAACAAAGCCTAACTTTTTGATTGTGTGACATGGTCGAGTATCAGCTTGCGGACCCGTTCAACGGGCATGGGTTTTGAAAACCAGAGCTCGAATGCTTTCGCGGCTTGGTAGATAAACATATCAAGCCCGCTAATGATCTCGGCACCATGTTTTTTTGCATCGGCCATAAATTTTGTTTCCAATGGGTTATATATGATGTCATAACATATTTTCCCATCCAGGAACGGAAGTGCCTCCTCCGGAAATGGAGTATGCGCAACCTGCGGATACATACCAAGTGGTGTGGTGTTCACAATCAGTTGTGACTGTTTGACTGCTTCAAGAAAATCGCTGTAAGAAACCGGTTTTATATGAGTTTTTTTGAGCGTTCTGCTATTCAATCCCGGATCAGCTGAATCATTTGTTTTGCTATCTCCAACCCGGCGGCTTACCAGGTATATCGTCTCGATCCCATGAACAGATAATGCATAATTCACAGCTCGTGAAGCACCACCTGAACCCAAAACTGTTGCACAAGTGATTCCCCGCCTTTGTTCCAGTGGCTTGATAAAACCAAATGCATCCGTATTATAGCCTGAGAGCACCCGCCTGGAACCTTGCCTGGAGGAGTGTCTGTCTCCTGTTTCGGCATTTCCGGTTATCACTCCTTCACCGCCATACTCTGGAACTACCGTGTTTACGGCACCAATTTCCCGTGCAGATTCCTCATTTTTATCCAGATAGTCCATGATCTTCTGCTTCAAGGGAAGCGTAATGTTAGCCCCAAGGCAGCTGGGGCTAGCCAGGAGCTTCGTAACATGCACCCATTGATGTTCGGGACAATCAATGGCATGGTAGGTGGCCTCGATCTGGTGCTCCTCCAGTGATGCATTGTGAATCATGGGGGAAAGGCTATGCCCAACCGGATGACCCAGAACAGCAACAAATGGCTTATGGAATTGTTCTGAACGAAGAAAATCGGACAAGTTCATTATGGAAACCGTTATCCAAAAAAAAAGGGGCTGGCCAGCCCCTTTTTAGATAATCACAGAAGATATCAGACCGTTGCTTCTTCTTTGTTCTCCGCAACGGACCCAGCCTTTTTCTCTTCTTCGTCCTTAAGATTGCCACTTTCGGCAAGTTCTTTAAACTTATTAAGATCATTGGCAAGCTGGTCCGGGAGTTCCTCCATAAACTTTGCCATATCTTTGGAAGGTTCTCCAAAAAACGTCCTGTAGTCCAGGCTGAAATCAACCCGTGTCCTGGTGCCGTTTTCCAGAGGGGTGAATCGTATGGTCCCGGTTTGATTGAGATTGCCGTTGATGGTGATCCAGGCAAAACGGGTATTTCTCAGATCGTCAATGATATTGGTGGTCCATCGGTATTCTTCTCCACCAATTTCAGTTACGTATTCAAAAGTTTGAGAATTGATTTTATTTACTTCTTGTAATGAAGAAATAAACTTTGGAAAGTCCGTCGGACAACTCATCAATTCATAAACTTTGGCTAAAGGCAGGTCAACTTCAATTTTTTGATGCGCCATAATTTACTTTTATACTTCCTAAAGTTGAATGGTTCGTGTGATTGTGGCTGGTATCACCATGAATGTGTAATTGATTATATCAAATCATACACATAATGTACCTAAATTACGCATTTTTCAGTTTTATATCAATTCTTAAATAATATTTTAAAAGCCGTTCATTTCTCTGAGTTGCCACATAGAATTGCGGTTGAATGCTTTATCTATTGTCATGAGCGGAAATTGAAAGCCTGTCATGAAGCTCTCTGGCTATGCTTTCAAAAATTTTCCCGGCCGGCAGGGATGCATCAAGCGTGACAAAACGCTGATACCGGGATGCTATATTGTCAAAACCCTGACTGACTCGTTGAAAAAACTCCAAACCGGATCGTTCCATACGGTCCATTGCTCTCTCTTCCGCCCTTCGCTCCATAGCGACTTTGACATCCAGCTTCAAATAGAATGTTATGTCAGGGGCTAATCCTCCGGTTGCAAGTTGATTTAATTTTTCAAGTTGATCCGCATCGA
>PWFU01000088.1 GCA_003554185.1 Candidatus Dojkabacteria bacterium | reverse complement strand
CCTTGGTGGAGGCCGGGAAGAGGTTTAATATCCCTGTAGTAGGAACTATGTCACATGCTTTTGTACAAAGTTTTGACAATGAGCTTGAAGCCTTTAGGGCTTATTCGGAGGAAAATAAGGATAATATTATTCTACTGGTGGATACGTACAACACATTAAAAAGCGGAATTCCCAATGCTATAAATATTGCCAAAGAACTTGAGAAGAAAAACATTAAGGTTAAAGGAATTAGGCTGGACAGCGGGGATCTTGCCTATTTATCCAAAGAATCCAGGCGAATGCTTGATGAAAACGGACTTCACTATGTTAATATAGTGGCATCGAGTGACCTCGATGAAAATATTATTGCTGATTTAAAACTACAGGGTGCTCAAATAGATATTTATGCGGTGGGCACTCGTGTGATCACAGCATTTGATCAACCTGCCCTGGGGGGCATATATAAGCTTGTGGAAGTTATAGATCACCACGGAGAGCGGATACCTAAAATAAAGGTATCCGATAATATTGAAAAAGTGGTAAACCCTGCACGTAAAAAGGTGTTTAGAATAGTAAACAGCAAAACGGGGAAAGCAGAAGCTGATTATATAACTAAATACGGGGAGTATATGCCACTTCAGGGGCAAGATCTGTTGTTATTCGATCCTGTAAATCCCTGGAAAAAGAAAAAAGTGCCAGAATATTATGCCCTTGAACTGCAGCAGGAAGTTGTAATAGGAGGTAAAAGGCGTTATCCTCGTTTTGCGCTACAAGAAATTAAAGAATACAGGGCATCTGCTTTGGACTTATTGTGGGAAGAATATAAAAGAAGAGTTAACCCTCAAGAATATTTCGTAGACCTTTCCGAGCAGTTGTGGTATCTAAAACAGGAAATGATTGAAGAAAAAAAGAGACAATACAATGGCTAATTTAAAAAGGTAGTTTTTAACGGGGCTCAAAAACAGTTATTTTAAAATTGGTCAAACTTACTCAAACCTTATTGCAATTAGTTGAAGTCATAAGGCGAAATAGGTAATAGAAACTTAAGAAGTTATTTAATTAAGAGGACCTGTTTGATTTTAAGGGCAGTGTTTCAGTGAAAAAAATGTATCGGGAAATAAGGGGGCTTCACCCTGTTGGATTATTTTATTACCTCAATTTGATATTCCAACAGGGTGAAGCCCGTGTATTTTAATAATAAAACTTTATTTGTAAAAGCTGCTAAACTAAAAGTTTAGACAAAATACTTAACCTCCTTGTTTAACGAATAAAACCTCTGTGGCTTTATCATTATCATCGAAATTTTTCAGTTTTCCCAGCTTTGAGATACTTCGTCAGCTTCTTGTTATCGCCTTCAACTCTTCTTCTTTTCCGTTTTGTAAATACGCTATGTCTTTACGCTAATGCTAAACAAAAATTCAGTTATGCGTATTTATTTCTGCCACTTAATAATTGGTTAATGTAGTATTTCGTCTGTTGGTTTAATAATATTAAATATAAATATCGCTGTAAATTAATCTATGTTAAAATAATGGGTTTTTTGTAAAACGACTAGAAGCGGAAATGAAGGGAATAATTGCAGCGATATTAATGCTGCTTCTTAATTTTTCTTCTTTGTAATATATATGGCGTAATCCTACAAAAATTGGGGGCGAATTATTACCCTCCTGTTATTTTTTTTAGTTTATTAAAATGTTTTAAATTTATATATTGACAGCGTAAATATAATATAATATTATTGAATATAAGCAGAACAGTTTAACTACTAAGCGACAAAGTTGACTGATACAAGTGAAATTCTAAGGAAGCTTTTTTATTAAATTTATTAACAGGAGGGTGCAGAATGATTAAGTTAACAGCAAAAGCTGCTGAAAAATTAAATGAAATGATTAAGGACAAAGGCAATGATGAAAAGCAGGTGCGCCTGTACATGGAAGGATTTGGCTGAGGAGGGCCGAGACTTGGCCTGGCTCTGGAAGAGCCGGTAGATTCTCCGGATGACGAAAAACTTTCTGTTAACGGTATTACGCTGGTGTATGAAAGTAGCCTTTCGCGATTTTTATACGGCAAAGTTATTGACTACGTTTCTGGGTTTTTAGGTTCAAAATTTAAGGTTTACGATGCTCAAACAGGTGCTTCTAGCGATAGTTGCTAAAGAAGTTTTATAACTAATATTGAGGGCAGGGTCTATGGAAGGTGATTCTGTGGTTACTGGAGAGTTAAAATTGAGGATATTCCCCTGGGATATTACCGTAAAGTGTTCCCGAGGAGAAACGTTAATGAAATCCTTAAACAGGGGAGGAGTTTTTTTTAAAGATACCTGTGATAGAAAAGGAACCTGCAAAAATTGCAGGGTTAATGTTTACTTGGAAGAAAGTGCCGAGCAAAAAGAGCTATTAGCCTGCAGGGCTGAACTGCACGAAAATACTCAGGTGAGTGTTCCTACTAATAAAATTATGGGCGATTAATGAGGAGAGAAAAACAGCGAAAATTATAAAGTTAGACATAGTCAACAGGAATGGTTCTAGCATCTCGAAGTAAGCGAAAAGCCGATGGTTGAAATAGTTCCTGTGGCAAAATAAACTCTTATGATTAAATACATTTCGCTGTGGTGTACATGTACGGGTAAAATAAAAGCCCACTAATTTTACATTGAAAAGGGGAGGTAAATGTTGGAACATCTT
>PWFU01000079.1 GCA_003554185.1 Candidatus Dojkabacteria bacterium | reverse complement strand
TAAATACAATAAAGCGGTCGCTTCCCAGCCACCTGCTTCTGTATTCCGAACTCCCCATCAGCATCCGGAACCGGTACATGGCGAGCTTGCGGATTTCCCAATCCGGAAGCCCTTTTCGCTCCGCGATATACACTTTCAGATCGATCGCTTCATCGCCCCTGCGTTTGTCCATCAGGTAAAAAAGCGCGGTGATAATCAGCTCCACCAGCATATCCAGATAGGTGGAATCGGCATTTTCCCTGGTGCTTCGGGTTTTGTTTTCCAGGGCGAGCACGGCCACCGGTTTTTGCGCGCATATCAGATCAAACACGCCTGAAAGCAATTTTCGCCCCATTTCGGTTTTGCGCCACTTGCAGGCATGATATTCCTTGTCCGCAACGGGCAGTTGTGTTTCCAGTTGTCCGTACCATTTCACGAATTCCTGTCTCAAGGCGTCGTGATCTTCATCGTTATCGGCAAGCCAGCCCGCCACCAGGGATGATCCGGCGCCGGGCGATTCGCCTTCCCTGAAATCACCGCTTTCGTCGATATAGAGCGCATAGGCCATTCATGTTCTCCTTATTGAAACGGAAATTCGGACTCATTGTTTTTCACATCGTTCAGCTGTTGAAAGGAAATCTGGCCGAACCCATATGTAGTCCCCCGGCCGATACCAAGAATGACGGCCGCATCCAGCACAGGCCAGAAAGGTGTAAAATCCCCTTCGTATACGATGGCCCCGGTCAGCCCCCCAAACAATTTCCCCGGTTTGTTCCGGATTTTCACTTTTGTCCAGCCGGCATTATACCGCAAGATTTCTATGGATTCCGCCGCCTGAATGAGTCGTCGCTTTTCTGGATGTTCCGCCGGCGCCTCATCGCGCCAGCCGCAATGGTCTTGTGCAATGCCCATGATACGGCGTATGGCCGTCTGTATGAGCAATCCGAAGCTCAACTCGCTGGGATCTCGGATATATTCCCTGTGTACGCTCCTGCGGGGAAGCCGGATTTCAACGGGCGTATGCAAAAACAGCGAAATGCGGCAAAATGATTCAGGGGTTCGATTCCGGCTCCCCGCGGGCAGCCTGAACCCGCCTGCGGGTATTTTTCGATCAGGCCGGATGGATGAAAACCCCCTTTATCATCAACGTATCCCGCTTCCATAAGCTCTAATGGCGCTCTTGTTTCACCAAGAAGCAAATCCTGCTGCTTCAAAGTGCTGATAAAACGCAATGCCCAAGGGGATTGGTTTCCGTACAAAACCAGGTAAAACGGGACTGTCTCGCCAGTGTAAAAATCGTTTTTTATTCCCCGGAAGACCGGTTTTTCAAAATTATTATGCTCACCTTAAATGGCGGTTGCCGAATGGGTCTCCAGCCGGAGGTCCAGCGGCTTTTCAGCCCGCCACCCCACATCCCATAGAATGCCGCCGCCATATGTCGCAGAGGCCTGCCCTGCGCCTTTATCCTTGTCGAATACCCGGCCAACCAGAGGTTTTAAAACGCCCGAGACCTGGTTGTTTATATGTTTTTCCTTGTCATACTGCAAATAGACGGGAGCCGGACTGTCTGCCGGCCACGTAAGAACCGGCAAAGTGCCGTCAAGGTCAACATCGGCCCCAAACGCATTTTCTGTATTTCTTGCACTCACATCTTTTAAACAACCGTATCCCTTGTTTCGTTCACCCCCCCACTGGGATAAAGCGACAAGTTCTGAAATAGCAAATTGATCATTTATCGTGCCCGCTTCACTTACGCTAATTCCTGGTTGGTTGCTATTAACAGGCTTCCAGAAAACCCAGCCGATCAAACAAGTGGGGGTTTTCTGCCTGGAAACAGGTTGAATGGATTCGATTTCGAACAAATATCCATCCCTTGCGCCCCTTGTTTCATAATCAATGGCAACGCTATTATGCGAAGCTAGGTAATTGAATTCCACCTCGGTGGTTGTCTGGCTATGGCTTTCAGGGATCAGGTATTTTCTCTCGTCGCCGGTGGAAATAAAAAAGGGGGTGAACCGAATATGCGCCTCGGCAAATTTTTGAACATTGCGGTAGGAATCATAAGTGTCTGGCATGCATAGTTTTCGGACAAGGGGCGGGACCATTGCCATCAGAGGGATGTGCCCCGGCACAAAGGGCAGGCACCGGGCAACCATTCCCAGCGGGCGGTCCCCGCATCGCAGGGCGGTTTTCAGGGTCACATGAACACAAGCCATTTTCCACTTTGTCATTATTCCGCCTCCTGCCGGCCAGGGGAGGGGGCTGGTACGCCCGCTTTTGCGTGATATCGGGCAAAGGTGAGCGCCTGTTCGGTAACTTTTCGGGCAAGGATTAAGCTTGGCAGCTTTTCGGTAATTGTTTGTACCCCGGTTAAAACGGCAGCGGGTGTTGCCGAGGTGTTTGCGGGTAGAAGATTCAAGCCGGGCTCTTTCCATAGCTCCGCCAAATGCGTCGTCAATATTTTTTTGCCGTATTCCTTTTTACTGCATGACAACAAATAGATACCCATGGCGTAAAGGCCGTTTTCCACAAGTACGCCCAAGGCCTTGGTAATCGTGTTTTCCTGGTCGGACAGCGAGATGCTGTTTTCCTCTTCGATCATCCGGTGGCCGTAACGCGCACAGATGGGTTCAAGGTTAATCATTATTATTCACCTCCACTTGCTGGTTGGGTTGGATATTAAGCACCCGCATTCTTCCGAATCCCCGGGT
>PWFU01000089.1 GCA_003554185.1 Candidatus Dojkabacteria bacterium | reverse complement strand
TGACGTGGTGGAAAACGAATCGGCGGCTTTCTGGAAAGCCCCCGGTATAGATCCTACGGAAGTTGACACAGAAGTTTTCATACTTCCTGCTGCCATAGGTTATGAGCGCGACGGAACCAAGGCTAACAGCAGCCGCTGGATCACATGGCAGTGGAAAGCCCAGGATCCTCCGGGAGAAGTATGGTCTGATCTGCAGATTGCTTACCAGATGTTCAAGAGGCTGCAGGAACTTTATAATGAGGAGGGCGGAACAGCGCCCGGTCCTATCACGGATCTTACCTGGGTGGAAGATTACGGTTCCGATTATGACGAAGAACAGGTAGACCTGGATAAGGTTTGCCGTAAGGTTAACGGGTACTACCTGGGCGATGGTAGCCTGGTACAAAACTTTGTTTTTCTGGAAGATGATGGTTCTACTGCCTGCGGCAACTGGCTGTACAGCGGATATTACAACGATCCAAACAATCCGGCCTGCAAAAACCGGGAGAAGGAAAAAGAAGGAATTGGATTAAACCTGGGTTGGGCTTTCGCCTGGCCACTTAACCGGCGCATCGTTTACAACCGTTGTTCTGCCGACCCGCAGGGTAATCCCTGGAACCCGGAACTTCCCGTGATCTGGTGGGATGAAGAAAATGAAGAGTGGACCGGAAACGATGTTCCCGATATTCCTGGCACTTGGGGCCTTGAAGAAGCAACTGAGAATCCCTTCATAATGCTTCCTGAAGGTAGGGGTCGCCTGTTCTCCTTTGGAGTAAACGATTCTCCTTTACCCATACACTATGAGCCGGCGGAAAGTCCTATGGCTAATGTTCTGTATCCCAATGCCACTCATAACCCGGTTAGCCAGGTTTTTTATCCGGATGACCTGGCGGAAAGAGGCGGAGAGTACGACGTGGTTATTACTACCTACCGTGTAACCGAGCATTATCAGAGTGGTTCTATGACCAGGAACATGCCCTGGCTCAACGAAATGATGCCGGAGATGTTTGTGGAGATAGGTGAAGAGCTGGCTGAAGAGAAAGGTATACAAAACGGAGACATGGTAGAAGTTGAAAGCATAAGGAATAAAATCCAGGCCAAGGCCTGTGTAACCAAGAGGTTGCAGAAGTTGGCCGGACAACACGTTATAGGAATGCCGTTCCACTGGGGCTTCAAGGGACTTTCCACGGGTGCCAGTGCTAACGACTTGAGTCCTTCCATTGGGGATCCAAATACCACCATACCCGAATCTAAGGCATTCCTGGGTAAAATCAGAAAGGTATAAGGAGGGTTGATTAAATGAGCAAAGGCATGCTTGTAGATACATCCAAGTGTATGGCGTGCCGGGGCTGCCAGGCCGCCTGCAAATCGTGGAACCAGCTCCCGGCGGAAGAGACTTCTTTTGAAGGTAGCTACGAAAACCCTCCCGGGTTTTCCTCCCGCACCTGGATGAAGATAACATTTAACGAGTACGAAGATGATAACGGTGATCTCCAATGGCGTTTTGGTCGGCAGGGGTGTATGCATTGTAACGAGGCAGGCTGCATGTATTCCTGCCCGGTTGGTGCCATTGAGCGCACCGACCTGGGAACGGTGATAATAAACGAAGAGAAGTGTATATCCTGCAACTACTGTGTGGCCAACTGCCCCTTTAACGTAGTAGGCCTTGACCGCCAGTACAACGTGGCCATGAAGTGCACTTTTTGCTATGACCGTATGGTACAAGGTATGGAACCCGCCTGTGTAACTGCGTGTCCCACCGACGCCCTTGTAGTGGGAGATCGGGCGGAAATTGCCCGTATGGCACAAATGAGGGCGGACGAACTTAATTCCAACGGAAATCCCAGGGCCCAGGTATACGGTCTGGACGAAGTGGGAGGAACGGGCATGGTTTACGTCCTGGAGGACTCCCCGGACAAGTATAAATTGCCGGAGGAGCCTACTGTTCCGCTGTCGGCACAGATCTGGAACTCCCTTTTCAAGCCGCTAAGGGTTCTGGTAGTTATAGCCCTGGGCTTTGGCCTCTGGGCAAACGGCGCCAGGAGCAAGCGTATACAGAGCGGTAAAAGTAGCTAGTTATGGACGGATCTGGTAATATAAAATATAAGGTAAACCGGGAGGTGTGAAAATGGAAGCAAAGACTTTTCAGGGCGGAGCCCATATCCCCCCCTACAAGAGTTACACCGAAGATAAGCCCATTGAAAAGTTATCTGAACCTTCTGAGGTGATTTTACCTCTGCTCCAGCACTCGGGCGCAGCCTGTAAGCCGCTGGTTAAAGAAGGGGACAAGGTTAAAATAGGACAGAAAATTGCTGACTCCGACGAGTTTTTCAGCGCTCCAGTCCATGCCAGTATATCCGGTACGGTAAAGGCCATTGAACCTCGTCCCATTCCCACCGGGGGAATGGATGACTGTATAGTTATAGAAGCCGATGACGGGCCGCAGGAATTTGAAATGAAACAGGTTCGCGACCCGGAGACCGTGTCTATAGAAGAATACCGCAAGTGCGTCCGTGAAGGCGGTGTGGCCGGCATGGGCGGGGCTGCGTTACCCACGCACGTGCAGACCAGCCCCAGGCAGCCGGTGGATACTCTGCTACTGAACGGTGCTGAATGCGAGCCTTTCCTGACCTGCGACCACCGCCTGATGGTGGAAAAAGCCGAAGAACTGGTTAAAGGCGCTGAAATAATGATGAAAAGCATCGGGGCAAACAAGA
>PWFU01000117.1 GCA_003554185.1 Candidatus Dojkabacteria bacterium | reverse complement strand
GGGACAGTGGAAAAAATTCTGGTTAGTAAAGGTGATACGGTTGACAATGAAGAGCCTCTGGTTATCCTTTCATAAACATTTTTTAGATTACTTGACTATTTGATTTCATAAAAAGAGGTGTAGTTGTGTCTGAAGTCAGAGTGAGATTCGCGCCAAGTCCAACCGGAGAACTTCACATTGGCGGGGCCAGAACGGCCCTCTTCAATTATCTATTTGTCCGCAATAAAGGCGGTAAATTTATTTTAAGAATTGATGATACCGATCTTGAAAGATCAAAAACAGATTACATTGATAAATTGTTTGCTTCACTGCATTGGCTGGGATTGAACTGGGATGAAGGCCCTTATTACCAGTCGCAGCGGCTTGAACACTACCGCAGTGAAGCGCAGCGGCTCTTGGAAAGTAACAAGGCTTACCATTGTTACTGTACTGAAGAAGACCTTGCCGAAAGTCGCGCAGTCGCCCGGAAAGAAAGCAGGGCTTACCTGTATCCAGGAACCTGCCGACATTTGTCGGCAGAAGACGAAAAGGCTTTGCAACAAGAAGGAAGAAATTATGTGATCAGGTTGCACACTCCTGACCAGGGACAGACAGTTGTGCAGGATGCGATAAGGGGAGGGGTTAATTTTGACAATGCCTACCTTGATGATTTTATTATTTTAAAATCAAACGGCTATCCAACTTACAATTTTGCCAGCATTGTTGATGATTTAGAGCTGCAGATTACCGATGTAATTCGCGCTGAAGAGCATTTATCCAATACTCCCCGTCAGCAGATTTGCGCAGAGGCACTGAGCTATTCACTACCCCGTTTTGCACATGTCCCGATGATTCTCGCCCCGGATAGAAGCAAACTGAGCAAAAGGCACGGCGCTACTTCCGTTGAGGAATTCTATGCCGAAGGACATCTTCCGGAAGCGCTGGTTAATTATATGGCTTTGTTGGGGTGGTCGCCTGGTGAAGATGAAGAAATATTGCCCCTTGAACAAATGATTTCCCGCTTCAGCCTCGATAGAGTAAGCAGAACGGCGGCAATCTATGATGTAAATAAACTGGCCTGGATAAATAATCACTATATGCGCGTGTATGACCTGGATAAATTGGCAGAAGCGGCCCTGCCGTTTTTCGAAGAACGGGGTTTGTTAAAAACTCCTCTTAGTGATGAAGCATATGATTATTTTAAACAGGTCATTGACCTGGTCCGGGAACGGTCAAAAACCCTGGTGGAACTGGCCGAGGGAGCAAGATATTTTTATACAGATGACTTCGAATATGAAGAAAAAGGTGTAAATAAACAGTTTTACAAGGAAAATGTTGCAGATTACTTGCGCAGGCTTGCCGGAGAAATCAGGTCAATGGAACATTACGACAAAAATTCTGTGGAAGAACTCTACAGCTCGTTTAGTGAAGAGTTGGAGATTTCTAAAGGCCGTTTGATTCACCCGACCCGCTTGGCTGTTACAGGCTGTACTGTAGGCCCCGGTATTTTTGACATATTGGCCCTGCTGGGCCGCGATACAACAGCAGAGAGAATGGAGCAAGCAGCAGAATATATCGAGAGGAAGCTTTCGTAATAATAGTGGGTTTCCGGGGTAGACAAAGCGAGAGTTTGTGAACTCAAGTTGCCGCTGTTGTCAGCTATGAACCGGCAGCAGACAAAAATGCAGTACGGCTATGCAAGCACAAATAAAGCAGGATCTTTATCCTGCTTTATTTTTTCTTTTTCTTATTTTTTGAGGAAGGGTTTCGCAGTTCTTCCAGTCTTGCTTCTTCCTGTTCCTTCTGTGCTTTTTCTTCATATCCCTTTTTAAGCATGAATACTAAAACAAAGAATATAGCGATTAATATGAGTCCAATAATTAAGTTGAGCATGTCCGGTCCTCCTCTAGCGCTTATTAAAAATGCCAAAAAGCCAGGGCACCTTTTTCGGATATAAAAAATGGCTGCGGGACCAGGGTTCGAACCTGGGCTTGGTGATCCAGAGTCACCCGTGCTGCCACTACACCATCCCGCACTGCAGTTAATATTATATCTAAAGAACCATTAGTTATCAACCGCTTTGCTTGAAAGTCCACTTTATATTGGGTGAATACCCGTAAAAAAGATAGGAGTGCAGAGGAATGCTAAGTAAGGGGGTTAGCGCTGTAATCTTTTGTTGTAAAAATTCCCGGCATCGACTTTTTTCCAGGCAAACTTGCGAAATTTTTTCTTTTGAGCATAGATGTTGTTATCAATGAGGTCTTGATAAACTTCAAGCATGCGTTCGGCACAGCGGGCCGCAGATATCTTCGAAACATTCTCGGAAGCTTTTTTGCTCATCTGTTCATAAAGTGCCTGGTTTTGCAGCAGTTCCAGGGTAGCGCCGGTGAATGAAGACTGGGATGGCTCTGTCAATATACCATCCTCACCGTCTGCAACCATTTCCGCCGGACCGTATGCCTTAATTGCCACAACCGGCAGGCCGGTGGCTTTGGCTTCGCCGATGACCAGGCCCTGGGTCTCAGTTACCGAGGGAAAAACGAATAGATCAGCGCTGGCATAGCAGTGAACGATTTTTTGCCGGGGCAGGACACCTGTAAAGGTAACCTTGTGTTCGATCTTAAGCTTGCGGCACATTTTGCGCAATTGATTTTCCTGGGGCCCTTTGCCGACCAGGACCAGGTGGCAGTCCGGGTAG
Source organism: Candidatus Dojkabacteria bacterium (assembly GCA_003554185.1). Lineage (GTDB taxonomy): Bacteria > Patescibacteriota > Dojkabacteria > SC72 > T1SED10-24 > T1SED10-24. Next base: position 62 of record PWFU01000117.1, on the reverse strand, counting down.
GCTTCCTGGATATCGCTGAAGGCTTTAATCAGGAAAGTGACATTTTTTTCTTCTCCCAGGCG
>PWFU01000070.1 GCA_003554185.1 Candidatus Dojkabacteria bacterium | reverse complement strand
CTTCAACTTCAATTTCATCCTCTCCACTTGGTGTAAATTCATCCTTTTGTACATCAGATTCTTGTACACTCTCTAAATAATATTCTTCATCATCCTCATCAAAGAAGAAATATGCCCCTAATATAACCAAAAAGCCAATCCCAACAAGAACACCAAGTTCTATAAGAGTCTTTTTCAGTACATTCATGCCCTATGATATAATTTGTGTCATGAAAAATAAAGTGTTTGTAGCAATTTCAGGTGGTGTCGATAGTGCTGTAGCAGCAGCTCTACTTAAAAAAGATGGATGGGATGTTACAGGAGTTTTTATGAAAAATTGGTCGGATTTAGAATATGGTATCAGGGAGCAATGTCCTTGGGAAAAAGACTTAGAGGATACTTTAAAAATTTGTAAAGAATTAAACATCCCACATAAAACATACAATTTCGAAAAAGAATACAGAGAATATATACTCGAAAACTTTTTTAATGAATATGAAGTTGGAAATACACCAAATCCAGATGTACTATGTAATAAATATATTAAATTTGATAAGTTTTTAGAAAAAGCAAAAGAAGATGGAGCAGATTATATAGCAACTGGACATTATTCAATTACTAAAAATGGTAAACTTTACAAAGCAAAAGATTCAAACAAAGATCAGACATACTTTCTCTATAGATTATCAAAAGAACAATTGGAGAACTGCATATTCCCTTTGGGTAATTTAACAAAAGATGAAGTTAGAAACATAGCCAGAGATTCTTCTCTATCCGTAGCAGAAAAAAAAGATAGTCAAGGCCTGTGTTTCATAGGCAAAGTAGACATTCAAGATTTTCTCAAAAGCAGATTACCCGAAAAAGAAGGAGAGATTATTGATATTCAAAAAAACAAAGCTGTTGGGAAACACAATGGAGTTTGGTTTTATACTCTAGGACAAAGACATGGTATCTGTATAGGTGGGACCAAAGAACCATATTTTGTTGCAGAAAAAGACATAGAAAATAACATCCTGTATGTTATAGAAGGTAAAAAAAACAAACATTTATGGAAAAATACAATAGTTCTAAAAGACCTACATCTAATAGATAAAAACACTGATTTAAATAAATGTAACCTCACTGCAACAATTAGATATAGATCTCCTGATACACAAGTACATTTTCAGAAAAAGAATAAAGAATATGTTTTCAAATTTAAAGAAAAACAATGGGCTCCAGCACCAGGACAAAGCCTAGTAGTTTTTCACAAAAACGAATGCTTAGGAGGGGGATTAATTGCAAAAGCAAATTGAGGTGTATATAATGCGTAGGATATGAAAACATTAGCAAAAAAAGCTCAAGCCCAAGATTAATCTGTCACTTTTTTATACCATGCCCAAATACAAAAAATATATAAACCCGTTATTTGAAGAACTCGATGCAATCGTAGATTTCAGTAATATTGAAACAAAATCCTCGATATATAAAGAGGAATATCCTCATCTAGAGGATGTAACACGTATACTAGATAAAGATATTAGGAACTCAAATAAAAAAATTGAGAAAACAAACGAAGAATTAGAAAGAATTCTAGTAGAAATAAATACAAGCACAGGAGATGATAAAGCAGATTCCTTAAAAGATTACAATCAACATTTTACAAAACTAAAAGAAGAACTTGAAAGAATTAATCTAAAGTTAGAAACTATTAATTCACCATATTTTGGTAAAATCACCTTTAACAGAAAAGCAAACAAACATACCAGAGCAAAAACTATAAACTCATATATTGGTAAATTCAGTATTTTTCACGAAGAAACAAAAAAGGTTATGGTAACTGATTGGCGTGCACCAATCGCTAATCTGTATTATGAAAACACAGGACCAACAAAAAATGTATCTTTTCTCAGTCCTAACGGTAAACAAGAAGGAGATTTAGAACTAAAGAGACAGTTTGAAATAAACCGTGCTCGTATAAACAATGTCTATGAAGCAAAAACAGGTAATTTTTCTGCAGATCAATTTCTAATCTCGCAATTAGAAAAAAGGACTGGAGATAAACTCACAGATATCGTAGCTACAATACAAAAAAAACAGAACAAAATAATTAGAGAGGAAATAAACAAACCCGTTATTGTTCAAGGAGTAGCCGGAAGTGGTAAAACTACCCTTCTCTTACATAAACTAGCATACATATTGTTTACATATTCAGAAGAAATAGATACAAAAAACTCCATTATTATTGCACCAAACAAAATGTTTTTAGATTACATTAGCGAATTATTACCAAGCTTAGGTATTCGAGAAGTAGAGCACAATACATTCCTATTCTGGAGCAAAAACATATTGGGATGGAATGATTATTATTTGATGTCCAGTACAACTGAAGATGAGGATATAAAGGAATATAAAGGTACTTACAAATTTAAACAACTCTTAGAAGAATACTTTAAATCATTTGAAAAAAATATTCTTGAAAATATCCCCAGTACTCTTAAGCACGACATAATAGATAAGTATTATTCAATGAAAAAAGAGCATCCATATATTGCTTTGTGGGAAAGACTTGAGTTATCTCTTGATTATGCAGTGCAACAAAGACAATTCAAGAAAAATTTAAAAGAAGGATATGTAGCCCCCTTGGGTAATATGGAAAAGAAAATAAAAGAAATAAAAGATTATCTAAAGAAAAAAACAAATGTATACAGAATATACAGATATATGTTTGATCATATAGATAAAAGCGATTATATAGATAATAGGTTATTAAAGAAATTTAAAGAAGAACATAAAAAACATATTCTTACTCAACAAAAATACAGTTACTATCACATGGAAGATTTGCCTCCCCTACTTTGGCTTCATTTTCAAATTCACGGGTTACAAGATCATCTAAAAGACTATGTACTTGTTGACGAGGCTCAGGATTTAACACCTTTTCAAATTATAATGCTTAAAAAAATTGCTAAAAAAGGAAACATCACTTTAGCTGGTGATCTCAATCAAGCAATTCATCCGCCCTTTCACATAAGGGAGTGGAAAGATATTATTGAAAAAATCAAATCTGAAGATGAACAAATAAAAGAAGTTTCATTTCACCAATTACACAGATGTTATAGAACAACAATAGAAATTATTAATTTTGCAAATAAGATTTTTAAAAAACATTTTCCAGAAGAATTTAATCTACCCAAAGCAGTTTTAAGACATGGTGAAGATGTTAAATATATAGAGACTAAAAATAATCAAGATATAGAAAAATTGATCGAAGTTGTAAATAACGAATTCGAAAAAAACATATCTACATTAGCAATAATATGTAGAAACGAAAAACATGCTAATGAAATATATGATAATTTTACAAAACGAAAGAAGGATATACAGAGAAGAATTATCCATCATGATGAAAATAATTATGAAGGTGGTCTACTTATACTACCCATTGAGAAAACTAAGGGATTGGAATTTGATTCTGTAATAGTTGCTGAAATGACACAAGAGCTGTACAAACCTCAAGAACTTGATACAAAACTATTATACGTTGCAATTACTAGAGCTTTACACAGATTATACATTCATACTGTTAAAGAAAAGAAAAAATCTAAGTTGTTAGATATCTAAACCTCTTTTTGCAATGTTTTTAAAGCATTATCTCTGTCTATTATTTTACACTCCATATCATCCAATTTATTGATAGTATACTGATCGGGTTCAAAAAGATAAGCTGAGTTAGCATACTTCATCATCTCAAAATCCCCTGGAGCATCTCCTACCACAACAAGATAATCTAAATCCTTAGAAAGCATTTTTACATATTTGCCCTTTTCTTCGCTTTTTACCTGACATTTAAACTCTCCAGTAAACTTTTTATCTTTGATCTCATATGTAGAGCAATAATAAGAGTCGAATTCTAAAATATCTTGAACGCTTTCGAGTAATAGATCCATTGTAGAAGATATAACTATAAATAACCATTCATCTTGTTTAAAAGTATCTCGTATTTGTTTAGACCAATTAAATATATTCTTTTCGGGATTAAAATCCTCTCGAATAGTTTCGATAATTTTTGTATATTCTACTCCCTTTAAATATTTTTTTATGAAATCCATATCCGTAGCCACGAAATCATTATATGAAACTTCCCCTTTTCTATAAGAATCTATCAAACCCTTATACTCCTTCTTGTAACCCTGAATAACACCTTTTTCTTCCAATAAATGGAGAAATTCTACTGTTAAAAATTTATCTGATAAAGTATAATCATAATCGGTAATAATAGCTTTCATGCTAATATAAATAAAAGAAATTAAATAAACATGAAAAATTCTAACATCATAATAAAAATAATCATACCCCTCATATTAGCAATTTTCTTTTTTTTGATAGCTTCATTTTCAATCCAAGATAAAACAATCACTACCGATGAAGATTGTCATATGGTAAGAGGGATAATGTTATTAGAAACAGGTGATTACCGACTAAATCAACACCACCCCATCTTAGCAAATGTACTTCATGCAATACCAGCAGTTTTTAATCCAGATTTAGAAACTCCAGATTTGGAATCAGAAAAATGGCAAGAAGCAAAAAAGGATGCAATAGCTTGGAATTTGGTGGATATAAATGGAGGGCATATAGATTTTTCACAAAACATTTTATACAACTCAAGATTAGTCAACATTGTAATGTCCTCAATCTTTTTATTTATTTTCTATCATGTAATTTTAAAACTCTTTGGGACTATTCCGGCAATATCCGCATCTACACTAATGACGCTAAGCCCTACATTTATAGCGCATAGCAGTTTAGTCACAACTGATACACCTGTTACAATATTCATATTTTTGTCTTCCATACCAGTAGTTTTCTTCATAAAATATTACAAAAATATCAAACATAGAAATATTGCACTAGGACTATTTATTCTATTATCCTTCCTAGCCTTGATTACAAAATATACTGCTCTAATTCCATTCTTAATATGCACATTAGTGATTTTAATTTATTCCTTTGTACGAGAGCGTAATTTAAAATATCCAACAATATTATTATTAATAATACTATTGTCTACATTCCTTTTATCATTTGCCTCTTATGGATTTAGAACAGATACATTAAAAGCATCTGCATATGAACATCAACCGACAATTCAAGATGATTACAATCACATAGGCTATTTACCTACAGAGCCTTTAAATATTCAAGGATTTGTTAAAAATACATACGAGAACGTTCCTCTACCTATGCCAGAATATATTCGAGGTTTTTATGAAAACGTCTTTAAGCATAACCTCTATGGACACACAACATACTTCATTGGAGATTTTTCTGCAGATGGTCATATACTCTACTTCCCTACTGCCTTTTTAATAAAAGAGCCTATCCCAATAGTTATACTCACAATTACTTCACTCTTTCTATCTGCTATATATCTATGTAGATATAGAAAGATAAAGCCCGAATATCTTGTATTGATTTTAGTCCCAATTACTTTAACTGTTTTTTCTCTTAAAAGTGACCTGAACTTAGGAATTAGACATATACTCCCCATATATCCTTTCATTTTTCTTTTAGTAGGTATTACTATTCAATGGATTTACAACAATCATAGAATACTTTTTAATTATGCAATTATCCCACTCATTGCACTAACTCTACTTTCAGTTTTACAAGCATTTCCACACTACATCGAATACTTCAATGAATTCATTGGAGACAAACAAAATGCATACAAGTATTTGCGAGACAGCAATTTAGATTGGGGACAAAACAGATACTTAGTCCAAAGATATACAGAAGAAAATCCTGAAGAGGATTACAAAATAATCAGGGTTGAATCAATGTTTCAAAACCCTGCACACATTAGTAAAGAGATGCAAGATTTTCAGGATAGATATCATGAAGGAGACCTCGAGGTTTTAGACTACATCAGTAATACACATTGGGTAATAGAGAAAGATTAATATTTTTCTTTATCAAAATCTGATTTTAATTTTCCCAAGACTAAATTATTTCTAAAAGATTTGAGCTGTTCACTGTAGAAGGCTTCTCTTAACTTGCCTTCCAATTGAAAACCACAGGATTGAATAAATTTCCAGGAATTTTCATTTTCTTCATCACATTTAGCATACATTCTATTAAAACCTCTTTCTTCAAAAACTTCTTTTTCTAAAATTCTAATTGCCTCTTTCATATAACCTTTACCTGCATATTCTTTTGAAATCCAATAGCCTACTTCCAAAGCACTGTCCTTTAAAAATATATTAAACACATTAACATCCCCTATATACTCATTTTTCAAAAAAACACCATAATTATATTTCTCTCCATTATCCCATTCATAATTAATATCAAACAAAAGCTTCAAAACCTCCTCAACCCTTTTTACATTTTTCACCCAAGGTAAAAACTTACCCCAATGCTCCTTGTTCATCTCCATAACCTCAAAAATTTTCTGTGCATTTTCAATAGTAGGTCCCATCCTTTCAAGAACTATGTTTTTACCCTGCAATCTATTATCCATTGTTTTTTTCATAAAATCTAAAATATTCAACAATTATACCCAATATAATCATAAGGGAAGATAAAAGCAAGCTTATGGAAGAAAAAACTAAAAGGAAAATACCCAGAAAATATAGTTCATAGGTATAATACAAAAAGAAAGAGAGTATTAGTAATATTATGCCTTTTAAAAAAAAGATTAATCCTCCCCAACCAAAAAAGTAAAATGGAGCTCCATTCATTTTTAAAACCATCAAAAGAGAAATTAAATCAAAAATTCCTTTACTTCTACTAATAAATGAGAACTTTCCTTTACCAAAAGCCCTCTTTCTATGCTCTACAGGGACCTCAGTAATTATATAACCATGTTTTGTTAATATGAGAGGGATGAATCTAAAGTATCCTCCTTTTAAATTTAAACTTTTAGCAACATGACTCTTGTATGCCTTAAAACCATTGTTCATGTCATGAACATGCACACCTGTTAATTTCATAGTTAATTTGTTAAAAAACTTTGATGTGAGTTTGTAAAAAAATGAATCCTTTCTTTTTTGTTTCCAACCTGTAACCATATCATAACCCTCATCTAGCTTCTCTATAAATTTGGGGACTTCCTTGGGAACATCTTGACCATCTGCATCCATTTGAACTATATATTTTCCTTTTGCTAATTCAAAACCCTTATTATATTTATTTGCTTTATCTACTACTGCAACACCGGGATGATGTAATACATGGTATTGAATAAATCTATGATTCTTTTTCATTTCCTCTAATGTTTTTTGGGAATTGTTTTTTGTGTCTCCATCTAAGAATATAATTTCACAATCCTTGTTCATTTTTTCAATTTCATCTACCAATTCCTTTAAAAAACCTTTTACATCATTTCCCTCTTCGTAAGCTTGAATTACAAAAGAAATGTAAATATTATCCTTTTTAAGATTTGACATAATTATATATATATTTAAAACTAAAGAATCCTCCGAATCCTAATAATTCACCTAGTATAAATACGATTCTTGCAAGTAATGCTATTATTATAGCAATTTGGGGAACTATATGCATAAAATTCTCTAAAGCAAAAATCATAACCCATTCTCTTACTCCACTTCCACTTGGTGTAACGAATGATATAAAACCTATGAACCAAGCCAAAGCATTTATAGACATTAGTTCCAATACATTCATATGTAAAAGAGATATATCTACAGCAGAAACTAATAGCAAAAAGCTGAGACTGTAAATTAACCATGAAACTGAGAACCCAATAAAGATATCTATTCTTTTTTTGAGGGAAATATTTAATAAATCGGTTTCCCTTTTAACTCTTTGAGGAAGTCTAGGTACCAAATATTTGTTAAACATCTTTTCAAACCAATCAACATTCAAAGCTATAAGTAAGCCTGCAATTATTACAAAAATAAAGAATGGGACAGAAGGAATAGCTCCAAATATTGGCCAGTTCTCACCAGCACGTATAATAATGAATGAACCTAATACACTAGCAACTATTAGATATAATAGGTTTTCATAGCACCAAGCAAACAGACTTTTGAGAATTGGAACTCCATGGACTCTATTAAAAATAGCCCTAGATAATATCCCAACAACATTTCCAGGAATATATCGAAGTAAATAGGAACGAAGATATACATCAACCTGTCCCATAAGAGACAAATTATACTTTGGAGTATTTATCATATAATGCCAGACAATTCCATTCCATATGGAATGGAATGCAAAAACGAATATAGAAGCAAATAAAAGAGGGTATGAAAAATCTTCTATCTTTTCAAAAACATCCCAATTACCAGCCAAACGTTCATAAATATAGTATATAACAAGGCCGTAAATTATTATTTGGAGAATGAGTTTCAGGTATTTTTTTTGCTTTTGAGTTATTTGCATTATAATCTGGTATGAATATATACGGGCTCCTCATAGGAACAGCAGTTGTTATTGTTCTTGTTTTTGTAGAAAAAAAATTTCAAAACAAAATCCAAACTATAGATTATATAATCGCGGGCATTTTAACCTTACTGTTCGCCAGAGTAGCCTTTATTATACACCATTTAGACACTTTAGCTGAAGAACCTTTGTATTTTTTCTACATTCACGAAGGAGGAGTTTCAATATTGGGTGCGATTATAGGAATCATAATTTCTACAATATTAATCGGCAAAAAAAGAGATATTAAGATTTGGGAACTATTAGACACTGTTTTTTTAGCTCTACCCTTTGCTCAAGCAGTCGGGAGGTTGGGAAATTATTTCAATCAAGAACTCTACGGTTATCCAACAAACTTACCTTGGGGTATATATATTGATAAAGCAAATAGAATAAAAGAATATATTGATTTCGAAAAATTCCATCCAATATTCGCTTATGAATCAATACTCAATATTATAAACGGACTTATCCTTTTAACAATCTATAGAAAATATAACGTTGGAAGAGGAATAATTGCATCATTTTTCTTACTAAACTACGGAATTATAAGGCTCTTTGTAAACAGATTTAGGATTGAAAAGGGATATATTCTAGATGTTGAAACTGCTGATTTTTTCGCTAGCATTTTAATACTTGTTGGTAGTATAATGCTGATTCATATGCTTGTATCAAAAGATATAAAAATTAAAATTGCAAAAACTATATCAAGTATCTTTAATCCCTTCTTACTCACTGCAATTCCTTTTTTTGTAATAGCTTTTCAAAAAAATCTTTTCAAAGTAGAGCCATTGTATATAACCCTAATATTAATATTGGGTTTGGTTGGTCCTATTGTGCAATTTAAAATCTTCAGAAAACTTGGAGTTATTAATGACTGGGATATCTCAGACAGAACCAAAAGACCTTTGTTTACAACGATTGCTGGTTTTCTCTTTCTAGGTCTTTTTTTAATTTCACTTCTAAGTGTTTCTACAAATATCAAGGTGTTAACTCTTTCATTAACCATAGTTACATTTGTTTTTGCAGCAGTTTCAACAATTTGGAAAATTAGTGGACATCTAACTTATCTAGCTTTTACCATATGTGCACTCTATCTTTTGACTCAGAACTCTGTTTTCTTATATATACTATTTCCTGCTCTAATAATTATTGGTTACTCTAGAGTTATATTGAAACAACATAGTATTAAACAAACAATTGCAGGAAGTATTTTGGGAATTATAGTTATGGCATGGATATGGTTCATAGCTACTTACCCCCTTCCAATTTAATAATTTTTAATTTATCATAAAGTAAATTTATGGAAGATTTAACAATTTTAGAAGCTAGAAAAAAATTATTAAACAAAGAAATTTCTTGTTCTGATTTGGTTGAATATTATTCAAATAAGGCTAAAGAAAAGGAAGGTTTGAACGTATATATAACCAGGAATGAGGATTGTAGAAAGCAAGCTGAGGAATTTGATAAAGATAATCAAAAAATTAAAGAGAATGATTTAGGTGGTATTCCAATATGTATTAAGGATGTTTTTTCTACAAAAAACTTTAAAACTACATGTGCAGCAAATATATTAGATAACTATACTCCTAGAATTGAATCTACAGTTACAAAAAGGCTTTTTGAACAAGGTGGTATAAACCTTGGGAAAGTAAATCTAGATCAGTTTTGCCATGGATCTTCAACTGCTACTTCAAGTTATGGTGCAACAAAAAATCCTTGGGACGAAAGCAAAGTGCCCGGTGGTTCGAGTGGTGGCTCTGCTGCCGCTGTAGCAGCTGATATGTGTACTGCTGCTTTGGGTACAGAAACCGCAGGTTCTATACGACAACCTGCCTCTTGGTGTGGAATAGTTGGCCTTAAACCTACATACTCAAGGGTTTCCAGATTCGGTGTATTACCAATGGGCTCTTCATTAGATTCTCCTGGAGTATTAACAAAAGATGTTGATGATGCTGCATACCTACTTTCAATTATAGCTGGTTATGATGAAAAAGATTTTACTTCATCAAAGAAAGAAGTTCCTGATTATTACAACAATATTGATCCTAAACAGATCAAAGGTTTAAAGATGGGTATACCAAAACAATACCTTGATATTGACATGCAGGAGGGTGTTAAAAAGAATTTTGAAAAATCTGTAGAAATATTCAAAAAGTTAGGAGCAGAAATTATAGATATAGATTTAATAGATCCAAAATACTCTATTGCTGTATATACACTTGTTTGTAGAAGCGAAGTAGCTTCAAATCTATCCAGGTACGATAGTACAAGGTTTGGTGTACCAGGAGAAAAAAATGATTCTTTTTCTTCATATATTATGGATTCTAGAGGAAAAGGTTTTTCACAAGAGACAAAGAGAAGAGTTATGACTGGTACTTTTTCACTATCTTCTGGATATGCAGATAAATATTACAGAAATGCAGAAAATATTCGCCAAGCCATAAAGGATGATTTACTAGATAAATTAAGTTTTGTAGATGTGATAATATCACCTACAAATCCATCGACAGCATTAGCTCCAGAGGATGCAGATGATCCAATATTTGGTGAATTATCAGATGTCTTAGTCGAGGCAAGTTCTCTTTCTGGTTTACCCGGTATTTCTATCCCAAATGGTTTTTCAAATAGTTTACCTACTGGTTTACAGATTTTTTCTAGACATTTCGATGAACAAACTATGCTTAATACTGCTAAGGCTTTTGAGAATGAATTTGGTACTTTAATTTAAATAATTTTTAAAATATATAATTATGAATCAAAACAATAGGCAAATTATTTTGTTAATTGTATTTGTTGTTGTTCTGGCATTAGGTGTTGCTGGTTACTTTGTAGTAACTTCAGACACTTTTGATGAAAGAATGGAGGCTGGTTTTGAAGAAGACCCTGCTCTTACGGAAGAACAAGAGGAATTTGAAGATTTAGCACCTGATACAGATACAGATATCGATGATGAGATTCCATTAGATACTGGTGAGGTTGAAGGTGATATAACGGGGGATGGTGAAGTAACAATGGCAGATTTTCAACAATTTAGAGAAGATCAAAAAACTTATCAAGAAGAGGGTTGGTCTGATGAACTATCAAGGTCAGATTTAACAGGTGATCAACAAATAACCATGGAGGATTATCAGAAATGCCAAGAAATATTTAGTGAAGCACAGTAAAGAACAAAAAAAAAGTAACTGTAATAATTGGCGGCCAATTGGGTTCTGAAGCTAAGGGTAAGATTGCTTCATTCCTTTCTGATGAATTTGATATTGCTGTTAGAACTGGTTCTCCAAATTCTGGCCATACAATTCTTAAAGATAATAAAGTTTTTTCTTTAAGACAAATTGAAAGAAGGAGCATTATTACTACCTTATGTAAAAAGAAAATCAGTTAACGAAGTAGAAATATAATCCAGAGATTATATGAAGCTACTTAAAATAATAAAGGCTTTGGTTGCTTTAGCAGAATAAATCAGAGACACTTTTAAGGATATAACTCAACTTACCATATTCTTCAACTAAAACGGAGCATACTATGTATCTCATATTCGAAAAGGTATCACAATGTATGACGTTTAATCGATAAAATCTGAGACCTCTCTTTACCTTTTAAATCACGAATTGCATACAAAGTAATTGTTGAAGAAACACCTCGTTTTCTCAAATTTTCAACATATTTAAGGACCTGTTTCCTGTCACCACGCATAACATCTTTAAGACACCAACCAACACCTTTTTGTATCAAATCCTCTTTATCCCAAATTAAATTTTCACACAAATCCAACGCCTCGTTCGTAAAATCTCCGCTCTCACCAAGTTTTCTAGTAAAAACAACTACACTCGCACGACGTTTCCACATATTTTTAGATTTATTCCATTTTTTTAGTAGAGAAAGTGTCTCTTCTGGATATCTCAGCAAAACCGGTTGTAAGACATTAATACAAAAATCGTCTATTGTAGACCAACTACAGAAATAATCCAAAACCTTATCAAAAAATACTAGATCAGATTTCCCAATACAAT
>PWFU01000055.1 GCA_003554185.1 Candidatus Dojkabacteria bacterium | reverse complement strand
TCTATGAGTATGAGCTCCAAAAGAAAAAACTCCAAAGGAACCTGAAGGAGCATTATCTAAGAAATAAGACAAGGAGCTAGTTCCACCACTTTTTCCAACACTATCAGCGCTCACAATAGTCCCTCCAGATCTCATCCTAAGCAAAAAATCCTGTGTTTCAGAAATCTCCCTCTCAAGCCCCCCTATCCTTCTAGTAACTGTCTCTCTTTCAGCTTGCTGTTGTGCTAATTCAGCATGTAATTGAGACCTCTCTTGAGCTAAAAGATTCTGTGATTCCTCCATACCTTCTCTATCTTCTTCAAACTGTTTTCTTTTTTCAGCTAAATTCTCTTTTTCCTCATTTAATTCCTTCATCTCTTTAGCAATCTCCTTCATTAAATCAATCTGAGAAGAAACTACATGCCTATTAAAAACAAGAGAACGAAGAATAGTTTCAGCATCCTTACCACTGAAAAGAATTTCAAAAAAGCCTACCCTACTATTCCTATACAACTCATCAGAAACTCTGAAAGCTTGACCCTCCTTTTCATTAAGCTCTTCTTCTTTTTGTTCAATATATTCCTCTGTGTCCTCTATTTCCTCTTTAACTCTTTCCATCTCCTCTTCTACACTCTGTAATTCTGCTTCAATCTCTTGAATTTGCCTACTTAGAGAATAATCACTTCCCCTAATTTCTTCTATCCTATCTTCAATTCGTTCTAAGTAGGATTGAGCTTCTTCTTTTTCTTCTTTTTTCTCCTCTATTTTTTCTTCATATTCTTGTAAGGTATCTGAAAAAACATCTATAGAAAGAAAAAAAGAAGTTAGAAACAATACAAAAATCAGAAGCATTGAAAAGAAAAAAACCTTATTTGTAAAAATTTTAAAAACTCTCATTAAAAGTATTATAGCAGGGGGAGAGAAATTTTTTAAGTTCTATCAAATTTGAACTCCGGGAAGTTCATCAATACCCAGAACATCTAGTATGGTTACTAATAATAGCCTCATGATTGCATAAAAAACAAGGCCAATTACTGCCCATGTAAGAGTACCTTGAGCTTTTTTAATATTCTCTGGATTTCCCATGGAAAACATCCACATATATGCACCATACACAAACATAGCTGCAGCTACAATACCAATCAGGCTAAAAAAAAGATTAAATGCATTTGCTACAATCACCCACAATCCATCCAATGTAGGAGGATCATCGTTTGCTCGAACCAATCCTGGGTATGAAAACGCACTAAACCAAAAAAAAAGCGTAAGAACAAATGTATACAAAAACCTTTTCATAAAAACTATTAAGACGCACCTAAAATATCTTGCAAAATGAAACGTATAACCAAGGGAGCTATTAAACAAACCGCAAGCCCTACTAAAGTAAAAATCAAAGATTTGTTAGCCTTTTGAATCTTAGTTTCATCACCAAAAGACAAAATGTAAGAAAAACCTGTTACTACTATAAATATTACGGCTATTAAAACCGCAAAAGACATGAAAAAATCCAAGAGGAAATTAACAAATTCCAAAAGATCATCAAATTGTGTGACGTTCAAATCCTCTGGCAGATACATAAAAATATATGCAATATCAATTAAATCTATATCTATTCCATTGTCTGTGGATCTGCAATCAAGCCAATTACAAAGTTAACAATCATAAACGCAATAGCTGCAATAATTAAACCAACAATAGCATAAGTAATTCCCTTCGTAGCCTTATCAACCTTACCCTCTTCTCCAGAAGCTGTCATATAAAGGAAACCATTATAAATTAAAACAGCAGCAGCTACTATAGCACCAATACCAACAACTGTATTTAACAAAGGTATAACAAAGCCTTCGAGCAATGGAGTATCCTCATTTCCAACTGTAGGTATAGTCACTTGAGCCTTCACCAAACTAGCTTTAGTTACAAACAAAACCAAAGACGCTACTAATCCTGTAGTAGTTTTTTTAACAATATTCATAAAAATCATCTCTAAAATATTAAATAATAAATATTGCTTATTTATACAACAGTTTTTTCTAAAGGTCAACAATCCTCTTTGACAATAGATACAAGCATTTCATCCTGCGGCATTTCATCATCTCCAAGCATATCTATAACAAAGTTAATAACCATAAACGATATTGCAGCAAGTATTAGACCTATAAGAGCATTTGTAATAATTTTTTGACCCTTAGCAGCATTTTCTGGATCACCCCCAGACAATATAAAAACGTATGCCCCATACACAAGTATACAAGCAGCAAAAATTCCCCCCAAACCTATTATTGCTTGCAGAATTCCAAAAATATATTCTTCCAAACCTATATTAGAATCAAGCAATACCCAATCTAACCCGGGATCTATATCTACCACATCTCGCAAATTTAAAAAAAACTTTTCCAAAACTTTAAGCATAAATTAAATCTAACATCTTAACTTGCAGGTATCTCTAAAGCTTCTGCCAAGAAATACAAAAGTCCTATACCCAATCCTATCATTAAAACACCAAGAATTGCATTAGTAATAATTTCTCTAGCCTCATTTAGTTTTTCAGGATCACCAGTACTCATAATTAATTTAAAAGCTCCGTAACCCAAAAGAACAAAAGCACAAAAAACAGCCAATGGCATTGCAAAATCATAAACTAATCCTACAAAATCGGATATTTCACCATTTTCCAGATCTGCATCCCGAATATCTTGAAATCTTTCCTGTAAGTCTTCTTGCCCATAAACTGGGCTCAAAATTAAGTTATTAATAAAAACAAATATCCTATAAAACATGGCCCATTATATACTATAAATTAGCATCATCACAAATCTTTTTATAATCACAAAACTTACAACCATGGTAATCTGGTCTTGGTTCAAACTTAGAATCTTGTATACACTTGGCAGTATCAACAATCTTGTCCTTAACAAAACCTATTTTTTCTTCCCCTATCTCTGTTTCTATCTTTTCCCCTGCATCTAGAAATAAAAGACTGGCCTTAACAGTATCTACACCCAACTTTTGTTTTGCAAAAAGACCATAAATCATCAATTGAATATCCTGCTCAACTTCCTTTTGTTCTTTTAATTTACCAGTTTTGTAATCTACTAATTCCACTCCATTACCTTCAATAGTGTCTATTCTATCAACAACACCAGAAACGGTAATCCCAGCAACATCTACTTTAAAGTTTTTTTCTAAATCAAGAACATTCTCTTGCCCTGTATAAATTTCATTGTAAAAGTATTTTAAAATCTCCTCCCCCTTTTTCTTTTGGCCCTTAGCATGTTTTTCATCCTGATACCCCTCTTCTCTCCAATGTTTGTAATAGAGGTTTAATAAGTCATCCAAGGTTGGTTTTTCAAAAAAGCCTTCGAAACCCTCATTTACAGATTTATGAATTCTATAAAAATCTCTGAGAGTAGCATGAATAACAGTACCAAATACAGCTTGATGTCCAACAGATACAGGTATTCTTAATATATATTTATATTTATACATCTTAGGACATTTTTCGTAATCATTTATTTCAGAAAAACTAACTTTCTTACCCAAATCTCTAATCAAACTTGAATAATCAATGTCTTCAATATCTCCATCTTTCATAAATCCAAAATCTTGAGTTCTCTTAACATTGTCAAACTCTTCTAATTCTTCTCTGTTTAAAACCTCATTCAAAAAGACACTCGGCTTATTCTCCCTCTTACCCTCACCATAATACTTAGCAGCACTAAGAAACAATTTTTCTTTTGCTCTTGTAGCTGCAACATAAAAAAGCCTTCTTTCTTCCTGTATGTTTGTATTTCTATCATCATCTTCTGGTAGTTCCTCCTTTATTAAATCATCAGGTATAGGTAATTTTTCTGACATATTTCTAGAAGGAAATCGCCCTTTTACCAAACTAGGGAGAAAAACAACAGGATACTCCAAACCTTTAGCACTATGCACAGTAGAAATATTAACAGCATCATACTCTAGAAAAACATCCTCATCTATCGAAGGAACCTCTCCAACCTCAATACTGTGATTTAAGTAGTCAATATAGTCGTAAACGGTACTCTCCCTATTATTCTGTTCAAAATTTTTCATTAATCTAAAAAACTTTGAAATATTTTCAAGCCTAAACTCAGAATCTCCACCACCAGACTCTAAAAATTTTAGATAACCACTCTTATCAAAAAACTCATAAATTATTTCACTTCCCTTCTTTCCTTGTTTAATATAATCAAATGCTTGTTCATAAATCTCCATTAATCTCTTTAGAGAATCTAAAGTTTTTTTAGAAAAGGTCTTTTCTGTTAAATTCCTTTTAGATTTTCTACGACTAGAACCATCCCTTACACCTAATACATCCTCCAAAAATTCAAAAGCAGAAATCTTACGCCTCTTAGCTTCGGAAAATATTTCTATAAAATCGCGCACCTCTATATCCCAAACCTCCATCTGCAAAACATTAAACATACTTACATTATCCTTGTAATCATAGAGAGTATTTAAAAAAGAAATGAAGTATTTTACTTCGGGACGAGTATACAAACCTTTCTTTCCAACAAACTTATACGGGATACCATAATATCTCAACAAAGGTACAATATCATCTGCATGAGAATTTGCTCTTACTAAAATTGCAATATCAGAATAATTATATTTTTTCTCAGATTCATTTTTTAAAAAAGAAGATTGCCCCTTTGAATCAAAAACCTGATAATTTAAATCATCAGATAAATTCTTTTCATTCCCAGTTAAACACAAAATCTCATTTGATATAGCTTCAGCTTCTTCTAAAACATTTGCTGTAGGAATTAGTTTAACTGTACCGGTAGCATCACTTACTCTAGATACAAGCCTTTTATCTATACCTTCAGTTACTTCTAATCTATTAGGATCATTATTTCTAATCAAACCATATGCGGAATCCAAAATCTCTTGATTTGAACGAAAATTCTCGGTCAAAACAACCCTCTTTGCTTCAGGATAGATTTCTTTAAATTGCAAAATATTTGAAATTGCAGCACCTCTAAATTTATAAATAGCTTGGTCATCATCCCCAACCACGGTAATATTTGCTTTTTCCCTCTCTTTTTTAGAAGACTTTTTAAAATCAACACCTAAAGCCAAAGTATTAACTAAAACATTCTGAGAATAATTTGTATCTTGGTATTCATCAACTAGAATATATTTAAATTTGTTCTGGTATTTTTCAAGTATCTGAGGTTTCTCTCTGAAAAGCTTTAAGGTATTCGTTATTAAATCAGCAAAAGTCATACGCCCTTGTGAAATTTTTAATTCACTAAATTCCTTGTAAGTTTTTGCTAATTCAAGTTCGAAACCACTACAATTTTTTTCAACATATTCTATGTATTCCTGAGGTATTACATCTTCGTCCTGAAGTCTTGAAAAATGTTTTAGAATATTGTCTATACATTTTGTAGGATTACCTAGGGGACGCAATTCATCCAAAGAAAAATTAAACATATTTTGTTTAAAAAAAACATAAGATTCAGATTCACTCATAAGTTTGTAATCAGGATCTATTCCTAGAAAAAAAGCCTCCTGCCTTAATATTTGATCACAAAAAGAGTGAAATGTTGATATCCAGGGTTCTTCATACCCAATAGGCATTTGTTCATCCACCCTACCTTCCATTTCAGAAGCTGCTTTTTCTGTAAATGTTAATGCTAATATTTCATGAGGTTTAGCCCATTCACTTTGCATTATTTTAACAATGCGCTCTGTGATAACTTTGGTTTTACCCGTTCCAGCACCCGCTATAATTAAAAGGGGACCTGTTTTATGATTTACAGCCTTCTTTTGTTCAACATTAAGCTTTATCATTACGTTGTTTTTCTAATTCTTTTATCTTCATTTTAGCATACTCAGACCTTATATACACTCTCCGCAATATTGTAAAAACAGGATCCAAGATACTCTCACCCACTCTATGAAAAAAACTCCTCTTTTGTTTTGTTCCCCTTCTTTTACGCTCTGGGTCCCTTCCATCTACCGCATCTGCTTCTACGAGAATACGTAAAAGTAAAGGCATACGCTTACCTGCTAAAATAAAGTATGGGATATTGTTATGCATTTTAATTGCATATAGGATTTTTTCTAACCTTTCTTTCTCAACAAAGTCTTCCAACTCCTCTTTAGCAATTTTAGAAGATTTCAAACCTTCTACTAGTTCATCAACCCCCCTTTTATCACCCTTTAGAGCTTTGAAACTATCATGCCACCAAACAGACAAAAGGATTAAGTTTTCATCAACCTCATCTTCTACTTTCCATCCTTGTTCTTTAAGAGATTCAAAAACTTTAAAAGCATGTTCTGAAACATTCTCCACATGCTTAAAATCATGAGTAATATTCTTGGATCTTTTCATCCAATCCTTTCCCTTTTCTATTGCTTTTTGTTCACTAGGATTTTTCATACAATTTTCCAGACAATCTTCTCTCCATTAACCTCTTGCTTCTTTCCGTCTTCTAAGTCTTCAACAAAATTAATTTTTACATCATAAGAATCCTTTAGAGTCTTTTCATATTTTTCAATTAAATTTCTTAAATCCTTAGACCCTGTATACATCTGTACCTCTACAACCTTTCCAAGTTCACAACCAAATTCCTTTCTCAAGTTTTGAATATTTCTGCCCAAGTCATTTAATATACCCTCTTCCTTAAGTTCTTGTGTAATATGTGTATCTAAAGAAACAACATTCCCTCCTTCTTCTTTAGAAAGGATTTCTTCTCCCTTTAGCTCATTTGCTTTCTTGATATACTCCACCTCCTTAACATTTAACTCATCTTTTACTATGTCTAAAAGATCTTCGTTTTGGATATTTACATATGCCTTTTGTAATGGTTGCCTCAACTTTATCTGATTCTGGGTCCTTAAATTCAAACCCAATGAACAAACTTCTCTAACAACATTCATATCTTCTAATAGACCTTCGTTAGGTTCAGGAACTTCAGGATAGTCCTGAAGGTGTACAGATTCACATACGCCTTCTACACCTGTATTAACAACAAGGTTTTGATACATTTTTTCTGTTAAAAATGGCATTTGTGGAGCAAATGTCTTTGTAAATTGAACAAGTGCTGCATACAGATTCTGAAGAGCCTCTTTATCACCCTGATCAAAACGATCTCTAGACCTTCTAATCCACCAAGTTGATATTGAATCAATCGTAGGCTGAATCAACCTCACAGAGGCCGGTATATTATACTCCTCTATATACTTAGAATACTGCCTAGTTGCATTATCCATATATGCTTTCAACCATTTATCTAATACAGTATTCTGAACATATTCAGCATTTTCAGGAGTCCAATTATATTGATTCGCATAAAGAGTAAGATACCGGTAAGTGTTCCAAGTCGGAATCAAAACATTTTTGACCTGCTCATTAAGCATCTCATCAGACCATTCCATATCATCTCCCACCATCAGGGAAGTAGACATGAAATAGAGGCGTAAAGCCTCCCCACCAGTATTTTCCAAAACATCCCTAGGGTCTGTATAATTGTTAAATGTCTTACTCATTTTTCTGCCATCATTTCCTCTCATAACACCGTGACAGACTACATTTTTAAATGGTTCGCTTTCAAACAAAACAGTAGATACTCTCAAAAGGACATTAAACCAAGCCCTAATTTGTGCAGAGTACTCTACAATAAAATCTGCGGGAAAACTATTCTCAAAGGCCTCTTTGTTCTCAAAAGGATAATGATGCTCAGCAAAAGGGACACAACCTGAATCCATCCAAACATCTAAAACTTCAGGTATTCTGTAATAGTTCTTTCCATCTTTTTTCAAAACAATTTTGTCACACATATCTCTATGAAGATGTAACTTCTTTCCTTCAAAATAGTAAACTATCTTCCCATCCTCAGCGCTTTTCTCTATCTGGTCAGTATATTCCATCATTTCATCAAAACTTCCAACCACTATTTGGTCTCCATCCTCACTCTCCCATATTGGCATAATTGTTGCCCAATATCTTGATCTTGATACATTCCAATCAGGAGATGTTTTAATTGTATCTGCAAATCTTTTGTATTTGTAATGCTCAGGATACCAACTAATATTTTCATTTAATTCAAGCATTTTGTCTTTAATGCTCTGAATATCTATCATATATGATTCCTGAGCCATATATATTAATGGGTTTTCACCTCTAAAATATGGTAATCTGTGGACATATTTTTCTGAACGAAGTAATATTTCTCTCTTCTTCAAATCTTCTACTATCATTTCGGAAGCTTTTCGAATATATACTCCCTCAAACTCCCCTACTATCATATTTCCTTTTTCATCAATATCTGCATAATCGCTTAACCCAAACTTCTTACCCAATTCATTGTCTTCCATTCCAAATGCAGGAGCAACATGCAATACTCCTGTCCCTTCATCTACAGTAACACCTTCATATAGATAAACTTTGAAGTCATTTTCTGTCTTTGAATCAGAAAAATAGTCAAAGATTGGCTCATAACTTAATCCTTCAAGTTCTCTTCCAGAAAATTCTTCCAGTATTTCATACTTTTCTTCTCCAAAAGTATATTCTAACCTTTCTTTTGCTAATATGAGTTTCTCCCCTTTAAAATCCACAAGGACATAAGTCAGAGCTTCATTCACTGCTAAAGCAAAGTTAGATGGTAGTGTCCAAGCAGTTGTTGTCCAAACAACCATTT
This sequence comes from Candidatus Dojkabacteria bacterium, assembly GCA_003554185.1. Classification (GTDB taxonomy): domain Bacteria; phylum Patescibacteriota; class Dojkabacteria; order SC72; family T1SED10-24; genus T1SED10-24. The sequence goes on along the minus strand of PWFU01000055.1, from coordinate 3,802 downwards.
TTACATCATCTCCCCATTTACTATCTAAAAGCTTAAATTTCACAAACACACTAATATCCTCTGTATCTCTGTAATTATCAGCATCCATAGCTACTTCAAATTCAGAAACTGGTGTAGATGTATCTGTTGAAAACAAAGATTCTCTTTTTCCTTTGTATACCAATCCTTTTTCATGGAATTGTTTAAATGCCCAAATCACAGACTCATTAAACTCAGGATCCATAGTCCTATACGCATTATCCAAATCAACCCAGCGCCCCACCTTATCTATATACCACCTCCAATCAGCAATATGTTGCTCTACATATTCACGACACATTGACACATATTTTCCCACCCCTATTTCTTCTTCCACTTCTTTCCTATCTTTTATCCCAAAATCTTCATTTACTTTTGTTTCTATGGGAAGTCCATGACAATCCCAACCAAATACCCTCCTCCCTCTTTTACCCTTCATTGTCCAATACCTCGGAACTATATCCTTAATTACTGAGGTTGATAGTGACCCATGGTGTGGCATTCCTGATACAAACGGTGGCCCATCTACAAAGGAATACCTGTTTTCTTCATCTCTTTGTTCTACTGATTTTTCAAAAATCCTGTTTTCTTTCCAAAAATCAATTATTTCATCTTCCATTTTAGGAAATTTTGCTCTTTGGTCTGCTAATTCTATTTTCGACATATTTTCTTCTTCAAAAATTAATTAATGTATTATAAAAGATATATAAATAAAAAACCCCTCCACACCGTAATGGTGCAGAGGGGTGAGCTTTCAAAAAGTTTTAGCACACGGTACCACCCTCTTTCCGATAATTGTTACCAACTATCGCTCAAAACCACAAAACATGGTTTAGACTTTTTACGGTGTCCAGCCGTTAGGTTCTACTCTCTTTTATTTAAAAAGAAAATTAAAAAAAAAAGATTTCTTCCTACCACTCCCCGGTGATTGCCGGATCTACGTGTTTATAACTAATTGGATTATATACAATATTAAGAAATGTTTCAAAAAATTCCTATATACCAAACTTACTTCTTACAAAACCCAACTAATCATTAACCTTACTTACCTCATCTTCTAAAAAGGTTATTAAACTGTTTTCAAGATTTAATAATAAAACATTTAAATCTTTTTTTGATATTAATGTATTTAAATCTTGATTAAGTAATTTTTTATTTACATTCTTTTTAATAAAAGGAATTAACGACTCCAAATACTCTGTATAATTCATACCCGTTCTTTCCTCTACAACCTTTCTATTAATCTCCAAACCTTGTACAAAAAATTCATAAATATCATAAAAATCTCTACCTGCAATCTTATTATTTTTTTCAAACCTACCCTTACAAGCAACCAACTTATTCGCAAACATAGTATCTAGAGTATGGCCATTACAATACATATTTACTTGTTTTAGTAAAACTTTTTCATAAACATTATATTTACTAACATCATCGTTTATTTCAAGCTTTAAAGTATTTCTTTCTCCTTTAGGTGCATCATATTTTAAAAAAAATTGTAAATGATTTTTACTTTCATCTTTTATTTCTAGATTTAATTTTTCGAAAATTTCATAACACTTATTTCTAATATTACCTTTTTCTTTTTTCTCAGGTAAATCAAAATCCAAATCAACAGAAAACCTTTTTAACACACCCCTTAAGCTTGCATATGTTCCACCCTTAAACATCAAATTTTGAGATAAAAGGGGATCTCTAAGAATTTCTCTTAACAGTAAAAACAATTGATTTTTATGCCTAATATCCTTTTTATTTGGTACTATCATTATATCCTATTTCATTATTTAAAATATCTACTTTTTTTTGATCAATAGATAATTCATTATCTACAAAAAATTGAGGATTGATGTATCTGATATCCAAAAGGGCTCTTTCTAAAGTAGCATACGCATAGCCCTTTTCATCTACAATACCAGCCCTATTTAAAAGATATTTATCGTTTAAATATCTACATAAATATATTTTATTATTTATCTCTACTCTTTTTTGTTTTTTACCAAAAAGTGTTATTTTTTTTACATCTTGAAATATTATTCCTTCCTGAACCAATATTGTCTCAGCAGAGATGTATGAGAAAGGGCCTCCTATGGCACATCCTATCTCATAATCTTGTAAATTTTCTAAAGGTAATGTTGAATACAAACCTTTATATATTCTAAAAAGAATCCCCCTTTCTATATATCTTTCTATTGTTTTTAAAAGAGAATTCCTATTTGATATATCCCAAAGTAGAGCTAAATCAGATGTTCTGAAGATTCTTTTCTCACTTTGTAATAACATTTTTTGTTTTTCTGTGTTTCTTAAACCAGACATATATGTACATAATATCGCAAAGAGGTGTGTTTGTCAATATATTCCATAAATGCATATACATTCTTGTTACACTTTCTGACCTTTCCCCGATGAAAACCAAATCTATATGTTTAAAAACACCAATTGTTTTATCCAAGATTCAGCTTAATGTTTCTGTAGACATTTTAAAACATCCTTCATCTTTGCTGTAGCAATACCTACACAAGTATCTGCACAACCGTAGTATATAACGATTGTGTCATCCCCCTCATTATGAATCCAACCACATGGAAAAACCACATTGTTAACATCACCTACCCTTTCGTATTCCTCCTTTGGTCCAAGAATCCATTCCCTAGTTCTAGCTAATACTCTAGTGGGTTTTTCTAAATCTAATAAAGCCAGTCCTAATCTATAAAGACCTCCATTGGCTGTAACCCTTACTCCATGATACATAATCAACCAACCTTTCTCCGTTTTTATTGGTTGTGGAGATAAACCTATTTTATTTGCATCCCACCAACCATCTCCCCTAGCTTTCAAAAGAATTTGCTTGTCTTTCCAAACCAAAAAATTATCAGAAAAAGACACCCACATATGCCCCTTTTTATCTCCTGTCGCCATATATCTATGAATCATTGCCCATCTTCCATCTATTTTTTCAGGAAAAAGTGCCGCATCTTTGTCATTAGGTTCTGTTACAGCACCCATTCTTTCAAATTTTTCAAAATCTTCCGTCAATGCAAGAGAGACAACGGGACCTCTCCTAGAATACGCCGTATATGCTATCGCGTATTTCCCTATTTCCGGCAAAAAAGTTATTCTGGGGTCTTCAATACCCCACTCTTCTTCTGGAAAGATTTTAGGTTCTGGTTTTAACGTGGGTTTTGATTCTATCTGCCAATTTGTAAAACCATCTTCACTTGTTGCTTTGGTAAAATGTGAGAAGCCTGATCTCTCCTCCCCCCTATTCAAAAGCAAAACTTCATTTCTAAAAATTGTTGCAGCAGGATTGAAGATAGTATTTGCCGAATAATCAAGCATATCGGCAGTAATTACTGGATTACCTTCATATCTTTGAAAAACTTCTTTGTTTTCCACTTTCAGAAAATTAAACTTAACCTACAACATCCTATACATTATTTTAAATTTTGTAAATAGTTCAATATTCTCCATAACCTATTTCCAACACTTCACCTTATTCCTCTTGTTATTCCTACAGGATAGATATGCTTCTAATACGTTTTCTATTTCAAATATGGAAGATATTTTTTCTAAATTATCAAGTTTTTCAAAAAAAAGTTTTTGTGCTTTTGTAAAACAAAAACACAAAAACAAATTCCAAATTTTTAAATTTTTAAATTACTATTTCTATCTGTCCTCAGCAACACAACGAACACAATTGGACCGGCTTGTACTAGTACGTCCGTGATGATTGACGTTACCATTACTCGGGCGAACTAAAAACGCTCGAGATTCATCGTCTCGTAGA
>PWFU01000034.1 GCA_003554185.1 Candidatus Dojkabacteria bacterium | reverse complement strand
TTAGAAAACAGAAAAAAGGCGAAGTTAAAGAGGACGAACCTTGGATATCCCAATAGATGTTAATCTATTTACATTGATATTTTTCGCCTTTTATTTAATTCTCTTTCATCTTCTTACTATTGCTTTTACTTTAATTTTTTTAGATGTAGTCGTCGCTCTCCATTATTAATTCATTCTTTGCAAAGTCTTTTATTTTTTTTAATTCCTTCTTACTAAATTTTTTTTCCCCCATTTCATCACCTCTTGTTATTCTAAATAACTCTTTGCTTTTTCCTTATCTTCCTTTGAAAAATCATCATCTTCTAGAATTTGTTTCCATCCCTTCTTTATCCATTCTTTTTATTCTTTTTTACTTCCAAATACCATGTTATCATCACTCGTAATTACTCATAATATTTTTACATTTAGAGGTATTTATTTTTTTCCTTTCAAGTTATTTCTTCATTTTTGAAGTATCCATTTGGGTTTTCCAGCTAAGCATGCTGCCTCTACTAAGTAGTCATCGTATCCTTTTCCCTCTAGATGAATCTTTGATTCTTCCGTTACTGTTCCAACTTCTTTTTCAACCCATTCTCCTCTACATATAATTCCACATATCTCTTCACTTGTTTCAGGATGCCAGTTTTCTCCCTTTGGCTTTCGGTTTATTTCCAATGATCTTCCACAGCTTGCTGATTTTTCCCTTGATTCTGCTATAAGTATTCCTTCTCTGTATCCCGGTGTTTCATCTGTTTCTATATTTCTTGCTAGAAGTAAGAATGATGAGGTTATCACTAAGATAGCCATTATGGTTGGAACTATGTATATTTTATCCATTTTAATCATTTTTTCTTATCTTGATTCGTAAATTCAGTTATCTTTTTATTGTTTTCTATAAGTGTTAATATATATCCTTCTTTTTTGTTCCCTATAACTTCAACGCTTGATATTTCTTTATAATCTAACAGTAGGACGTATGAACAGAAGAATGAGTCTAGTAAATCTCCTTTTCTTTTCAAGTCTTTTGATGTTATGTTTTTTACTTTTTTTTCAGTTATTAGTTCTTCGAATCCATCTATATTTATTTTAACAGGTAATTTTTCTTTTTGTAGTTTTCTCCATATTTCTTTTATTCCTTTTTTTACCTTTTTTTTCCTAACATTTTTGTATTTAGGTATTTCTCCTAACAGAGCTTTGATAGTTGGGTTGGGGTATACTTCTATGATTCCTTTTTTATCATCTCTAGTTCTTTCTATAAAGGGATACTCTTCTTCTTCAAATTTTTCAACTAATCTTTCTCCTCTTATTCCTCCGTAGTGTTTGTTGAAGAATTTTCTATTAGCTGGATAAGCAGGTCTTCCTCTTCTTGCTAGCTCTCTTTCCACTGGCCTGGAACCTTCTTCATTAGGTATTTTGAGAGGAGCATCTATTCCTATGTAATCTACTTCATGTTCTTTAGCAATTTTTATTATCTCTTCGTCCGAACCCGCTAATGTAAGTTCTTCCACTTTTCCCTCTTCATCCATCAAGCATATTCCACTGCTTTTTGGGTTTGGTTCCATGCTCCAGGATAAATCTACTCCTAGAAATTTAGTCATTTAATTCACTTATTTATTTATTCTCTTCGAGTTTATTAAAAAAATCTTTATAAATTGTGACGTTCATAAGTGAAATGATAAGTATGAATTACTCAAACTTAGGATATTTAGGATTCCTCGGATTTTCAGGGTTTTTAGGTTACATTGATCCAAAGATGTATCAATTGTTTTTCTTATTCTTCCTGTTTTTCCTTTTAATGTTGCCGGAGAAATAATCATTTCTCAGCCAATTACTTCTTCCCAGGCTTCCTTACGTGATTTTTCCCTTGCTTTATAATTGTCTATTTCTCCTTTTTCAACTTTTCCCTTATATTTATCCTTAAATATTTCATTTGCTCTTTTACTAGCTTCTCTTATTTCTTTTCCATATTTCCTTGCTTTCTTAACTTCTTTTTCACTCACTAAATTGATTTTTTTCAATTCTTTCTTTTTCTTTTTATCGATTCTATCTTTTCTGCTCATTTTAACCGTTTTTATTTCTAAGTTCTTTCTCAGCTTTTTCAAACGCTTTTTTCTTATTCATTCCTTTATTCATATATTCCTTTGCTTTATTAGCTAGTTCTATTAAGTTAATCGATTTTTCTTTGATCTCTTTGGCACTTACTTCCTCTTTTTTCTTTCCCTGTTCTTCCCTATTTTTTCTCGCTTTTTTTCTATTCATTTTTCTCACTGTCTAGTTTATTGTTTCAATCCTTAATCTATTTTTTATTTAACTTCTTTGGTTGAACAAATTATAATAAAATAGCAATCTATAAAAAATAAGAGGGTTGAAATGATTGACTTCAATGAATTGATAGATGGTTACTTGGAAAGAGGCAAATCCAATAAGAGAATTGGATGGTACTGGCCCTCTGAAGTAGGAGGATGTCTCAGAAAAACATGGTTTAAGTATAAGAAACCTAAAAAAACATCTCCAGATAGCTTAAGGAGATTTGAAGTTGGAAATATGATCCATGAATTCATTAATGAAGTTTTAGAATCAAATAATAATGAAAATATAGAGTTATTGGAGAATGAATTTTCTTGTAGATTAAAAAGAAAAGATTACACTATATCGGGGAGGATTGACAATATATTGATGATTAAACCCGAAGAAGAACCTTGTTTGATGGAAGTGAAATCAACTAAAAGCCTTGAAAATTGTAAAGAGCCCAGTGAAAGTCATTTAATTCAATTAATGTTCTACATGCACTCCACAGAAATACACAACGG
>PWFU01000018.1 GCA_003554185.1 Candidatus Dojkabacteria bacterium | reverse complement strand
CTTTTACTGGAGCTGGACCCCTATGTTTATAATATTATTAGTGTCTCTTTAAGGGTAACCGGTATGGCCCTGCTGTTTAGCACTTTGCTGGGCATACCCCTGGGCGCTTTTCTGGGTTTAACCAATTTCAGGGGCAAGCCTCTGGTAACAGCGCTGCTTTATACCGGGATGGGTTTTCCCCCGGTAGTAATAGGCTTGTTTGTTTTTATAATTTTTTCTTCAGTGGGCCCCATGGGGCATTTAGGCTGGCTGTTCAGCGTGAATGCAATTATAACCGCCCAGACCATTATAGCTTTTCCTTTAATTGCGGGCTTTACCATGGCTGCAGTAATGCAGGTAGACAAAAACCTCATGAAGCAGCTCCAGGCCCTTGGGGCTACCAGGCTGCAGGCTTCGTGGGCGGCTATTAAAGAGGCCCGCGTGGGGGTTCTGGTTGCTATTATTGCCGGATTTGGAGGAATAATATCCGAGGTGGGAGCAGTTATGATGGTAGGAGGCAACATTGAAGGCAAAACCAGGGTCTTGACTACCGCTATTGTTTTAGAAACCAGGCAGGGCAATTTTGGGGTAGCTATTGCTTTTGGTATTATATTGTTAAGCATAACTTTTATTGCCAACCTCTCCATGATATATCTACAAAAGAAGCACTTGTTTGAGCAGAATTGATACCAAGAAACAAATTTTGTTTTCGGGTCTCTGTTACCTCTGTTTTCTCTTTTTTCGGTCTTTATTTTCTCTTAAAGAAGAAAAGTATCCTTATGTATTTCTTTTATGAAAATATAAATATGTAGGAGAGGAAAGGAAATCTATTTATAATGAATGAAGCAAGTTATCATATCAGTGATTTAAAAAAGATATACCCCGGCTTTGAGTTGAGTGTTGATAATTTAAGCCTTTGCCGCGGGGAAATATTTTGTTTGTTAGGCCCTAGCGGTGCCGGGAAAACTACGCTTTTGCGACTTCTAAATTTTCTGGAAGAACCGGATGAGGGAGAGGTGACTTACGGGGGGGCAAAATATAAACCCGGCAATTATTCTCCTTCTTTATCTGTAATGCGAGAAATAACAACTGTTTTTCAAAGGCCTGCTCTTTTGAAGGAGAATGTATGGAATAATATTGTATACCCGTTAAAAATTCGAAATAAAAAAATTGCTCCAAATGGGATAGTAAGTATCATGGAAGAACTGGGAATAAAAGATTTAATGAAACAAAAGAGCAAAACTCTTTCCGGTGGCGAAGCCCAAAGAGTGGCTCTGGCACGAGCCCTGGTGTTTAATCCCAATGTGCTCCTGCTGGATGAACCTACTGCTAACCTGGATCCTGCTAATATAAAAATAATTGAACGCATGGTAACCAAGTATACCCTGGAGGAAAAACCCACAGTAGTTTGGATTACCCATAACCATTTCCAGGCCAAGCGAGTTGGGCATCGCATTTGCCTGATGGAAGACGGAAATATTATTGAAATTAATGACAATGAATCCTTTTTCAACAGCCCCGAGCAGCAAAAAACTAAAGATTTTCTTGCCGGTTAAATGTTCTACTAATTTTGTTGCGATGTGCTTTTGGTTTTTTATATTCCTCTCCGTTTAATAACTTATTGAGATAAGTTGTTTTCTACCAAATTATGCACATGATGGTGGCGCATCATGGTAATGTGCATGTGATACCAGCCGCCAATGTTGTTCCATCCATCCGGCCTGGATCTCCACCAGGGCACTATTTCATCTGCATAAGTGTAGATAGAAGTGTAATCAGTTCCCCCGCCAGGAGTAGTATCTCCGCTGTTTAAGTCATTAAGAAAATCGCTTCCGGGTTGCATTTGCCATCTTGCCTCTCCAATAGCCAGGTATGCCATGGGAGTGCCGTCATGGGGAGTGCCCAGTGTTATTACAGATCCCACGTGGTGGTGGCCACCCATGTTTTGCATGTAATAACGGGTGCTAAGGCCGCCCATGCTGTGTGCCACTATGTCTACTTCATCACTTCCCGTGATGTTCTTCACGTTGTTTACATGCCCTGCCAGTTCATGGGCGTTGTTGATATTACATCCTATTACATTGGAGTACTGAATAATGAACAATTCATCCCGATCCCATCCCTGGTGATCCAGGTGATTTTTCAAATCGTCAAAGGCTCCGAACATTTCCATCTCCGAAGACTTGTCAAAGTATCCGTGCACAAATATTACCGGGTTTGGATCAGACCCCCAGGCTTCAGCTGCAGAAGCTCCAGCCAGGGAAAACAACATAAAAATTATAGTCAAAGAAGCAAATACTTTTATCCATGTCTTTTTCACGATAAACATGCTCCTTTCAAAATAATTGATTTAATTCACACCACCTGTTTACCCGTCTTTAATTCCTCTGGTTTGCCTCTCTACCACCTCCCATATTTTGAAAAACGATTATCTAAAATCACTTCAGTATATTATAAATTTTCAGACATGTCAACCAATTAGTAATATTTTGTTTATTGCCAAAAATATGCCAATAAAATCCAGGCAATTATTGAATGAAGCAGGAGAGGTATTCTTGGCTGCCAATAAGCTCAGAGGGATAGAAAGAAAAATTGCAAGTAAAGTTCCCCAGATGGAGATTTGCACAGTTTCCCAAACAGGATCTACCAGCATGGGAAGCCTGTTAAAATCAGGGGGGAGCATTCTACCTACAATATCAATAATTCCATGTATGTCTCCATAAAGCGTGCTAACGCTTAAATTAGTTCCCACCGCAAAGAAACTATGGCTGTAATGTGTCAATAGAAGAAAAAGAAGGTTGTTTTCACCTCAAAATATATGG
>PWFU01000031.1 GCA_003554185.1 Candidatus Dojkabacteria bacterium | reverse complement strand
TGTCATTTTTATCATCTTCCTCTAAAATTCCTAGATCGACAGCTCTTCGCCATTTAGATTTACAGAATCCATATTTATCGAATTTAGTTTGTACCATAACCCCTAAAAAATATATAACAGAATAATACAATATTCTGTTACCAGTCTCTAGGTTACATTCAGTCATCCCAGACAGTTTTGACCTCGGGGGCTGCTCCCTTTCATTCATATATTTGACCTCCATTTTACATTATTTTCATACCAATTCATATTTTTCACCATTTCTCATAATCCGACCTTGTTCTAATAATTCAAGAACCTTATCTATCAACAAATCTTCATCAAAATCTGGAAAGTGTTCAACAATTTCGTTCATTGTTTTTTTATTATCTATTAAGAAATCTCTAATTTCTTTGTTCATTGGGACTGTAGTGCCTAAACCATTCTTTTCAACTATACTTTCAGATCGTTTTTCTTCATTTGAATTTTCAAAAAGTTGTTTCTGATTCTTGATGGGTTTCTTCATATCATCAGTTATATTAAGATATGAATATTCACTAGCATCTTTAAACTTCAAACCAGCGAATAACCTTACTCTTTTGCCGTGGATTTCTGGTCTGGGTTCATCTATCAGTGGGATTTTTGTTTTTAACCGCTTGGTAATAGTTCCTTTCTTCTTAGCGGTTTTATCGTTTTTATTACAGAAGTCTTTATATGCCTTATAAAATGTATTTGGTTTATCTTCTATGCCAGGTAGTTCTTCTTTGGGAATTTGACCGGTGGACGATTCTTCAATATGTTTTTCAAAGAACGCCAAAAACGGATCTGTCTTAAGTATCCATTTTTCTTTTATACTATCCATACTACTCGAATGTGTGAAGTGTTCCTGTTCGAGTATTCTTCCAAGACCATCTAACACGAAATTAAGGAAACCCGAAAGTTCTTCTTCAGTAGTCAGTTTATCGAGGATGTTAGGGTCTGTATCTTCATCATCCTCATCAAACTGGTTAGGAAAATCTATTATTACCCATCTTCGAAAAAATGCGTCGGTAGTGTCTTTGGTGTATGGAAGTTCATTAGCAGAAAATATTAACTTAGCGAAGTTTTTAAATTTGAATGGGTTTTGATATTTTCTTTCACCACGTATCATATCACCACCAGTTAACATCTTAAATTTACCGGTGTCTTCCAATTTGGTACTAGATAAATCGGCGTGCAGACACGCTAGTTTGCCGTAAAGTTCTGCAGCCGCATATTTATCTTTCATTATCTTTTGCAAAGACGGGTTAGCAACATTTTCTTTTCCTATGAACGACTCGATCAAATTGATTAATGTTGATTTACCATTTGCCCCAGCACCATGTAGCATGAATGCTTTAGCTATGATATATTCTTTATATAATATATAACCACACATCTCTTGAATCGTGACAATATCTTGTTCACGAACGATATCTTTTAAAAATTCTTTAATACGGGGGCAATCCGCATCAGGATCATATCTCACTGGGAGTTTCATAGTCATATAATGCTTGTCTGGATCCGGCTCCATTAGTTTCTTTTCTACTACATCTAAAACACCATTTTCAACCGCTATAAGTTTGCTTTTATTAAGTTCATCACGATCTACATAGGTAGCAGATTCTATGTAATCAACAGTTTTGTTTTTCCTTTTGGTTTCAGATTCAATCGATAATTTCATTTGGGCTGTTTTTTTAATATGTGTTACACCCTCACGTTTATAATATCCATCATCCCAGACGTATACATCGCCACTATCCTTCAAAGTCATATAATGATTTTCTTCTAAAATATCTTCACCCAATAATTTTGGTCTGAATATGGTATGTGGATTAAATGTGAAATATTGATACGGTCCAGATAAAGCTTCAAAACTCGTTTTTCTCTTTTCTTTACCACAAGACGGACACTCTAGAGGTTTTTTATTCCTCTTCAATTTAAATTGTGCTTTACATCTTCTACATTTCCAATCATCCTTCACTATTTCCTCAGTGTCTTTATATCTGTAATCTTCAAATTCTAACATTACTTTATTTTTCTCTTCATGATTCAATCCCATCTTATCTATAGTTGAAGTTAAATCGCTCATGTTTTTTATATTATCAAATAAACTATCATAATCTAAATCAATACCCACGACAACCACACTCCAAACGCACTTTATTTGTAAAAAAATTATTTATAAAACTTATTACCATATTACATCACCGTTTGATTTGTGAGGGATGGGACTTTTTTGGTGGGAAGTCCCATTACCCTATTACTTTTCTCCCTCCATTTTCATTTCTTCATCGATTTTTTCTCTTATCCAACTAGAAAAATTCAAATGTTTATGTTTGATCCACTTATAATGTTTCTCTTTTATTGTTACGTTTATTCTTTTCAATTCTCCATTCATCCTATCTAAATGCGTATAATACACACGATGTATATATAATTTATTAACAATATGTTTAAAACACTGATATAACATATTACCGATTCGTTACGATTTTAACGTTAAGATGTTGTCTTAATGAGTCCGACGCGTCCAACGATTAACAGAAACTATCTTTACAACGCCTGCGCACGCGTACGTGGGAAAAGGTTATTAAAAAAGGTTGGACACGATGGACTTGTTCGAGTCATGCATAACCATTTTCTTCGTAAACTCATTAAAAATATATATTTTAACATCCGACTATATATTTTTTACATTTTCTATATATTATCTATTTAGATTTGTGGTCTAATTTTGAAAATTTTATAGACTGTACTGTTTGTTTATTTATTATACTATATAGGTCTATGTCAATGTGTATAAATTAATACCTAACTAAATATAGTATGT
>PWFU01000068.1 GCA_003554185.1 Candidatus Dojkabacteria bacterium | reverse complement strand
CTCCCTACTCCGGGAACTTGATGTCCCAGGTCTTTAGGGCATGTTATCTCCTGAATTATGGTTGGCACCCAAGCTCCGATATTTTAGTTTCAGGCGCCTTTCATATGGGCAAGCCCCGTTTGCCCAATTTTGGAATAAAACTATACCATGTTATGCGGGATGCGTCAAGTGTTAATTTTCCTTCCCTTTGAGAACAAAATCAATCAATGTCTAATAATTTATTTTTTTTCTTTTGAAATTCTTCCTCATTAATAATTCCTTCATCTAAAAGAGACTTTAATTCCCTTAACTCTTCTGCATATGATTTTTGAGCGCTTTCCTGTTCTTTGTTGATAGTTGTCTCTGAAACACTTTCTGGAGCACCAGAAGATAGCTTATCCTTGTTTTTAGTAGCTCCCATATACCTATTAAAATCAAAATAAATGGAAACTCCTTGAAATTCAATATCTGATTTATCTGTCAACACTACTTGAACTACCCTCTGATCTTTAACATGATGCTCTGTGGTTATATTTATTGCACTTTGTTTACTTAACCCTTTTAACATTGCGTATGAAGTTCCAAACAATAATTCAGTAAAAGCTGTTTTTAATAAGCTTGGACTGGGTATTGTTCCAGATTGGAAATCAGATGAAACTGCACTTTCCATCAATTGTGTTCCAAAAATTTGGAAATCTCTTATTTGCTTATAGCTAATCATAACTTTATTTTTTATCGCTGAAACATATCTATGATAATCAAATACTATATAGTGTTCATCGTTTGTAATTTTAATAAAAGGCGGAGGCATTAGATGTAAATTGTATTCTTTGTCAAATTTATAAAAATACTCTCCTGCTGACAATTGCTTGCAAGTTGTTCTTGTTATGTTTACTACGCCATAATTGTCCATTCCGTTTTCCATAAGAATACTATCTGTCACTTTAAGAGTTTTATTTGTAAATGGTTTTAGTATGCTGTGTGGTGGTCTTTCTTTTAGTAAGTCTGATAATGATAATAATTTATTGTCAATGGCCTTATTTATTAAATCATTGAATCTGTCTGACTTGTTTTTGTCATCGTAACATTTTTTAACTAAAGAAAGATGTACTAGTTCTAATTCAAACGTGCTTGATGAATCTATCGATTCGCTAAGTAAGTCTAAAAAGGTATTAAATTCTTCTTGTTTAATTCTAAGTTTTTCATTATCTATTTCACTTTCAATTGGGTAACTCATAGCAAAAGTAATTAATATAATTAAACTACCTGCAAGTATAAGCCATATTAAATTCACATTTAATATTAAAGAAAGAGCAAGGCCTCCAATAACTAGTAATACCCCAAGAAAAAATCCTAAACGAATATTTCCATCTTTGTTTTCTAAATGCTCTAATTCATCTGTATCTGATTCATATTTAGCTAAAAAAAGGTCGATGATAGTTTCATTGTTTATATAGGGACACTTATCAGGAGAAGTCTCACCTTGAGCTAAGTCCATTGCAAATAACCAACAGGTGTCTGCCCCGCATTTATAACAATCTTTTTGAGGAAGTTGCATATTAATCTTCTCTGCCTTTTTCACTCTACTCATTTTATATTCAACTCCTTGCTCGCAATAGAATAAGCTATAAAAGCATAGAAGTATTTATATTTAAAAATTATGCTTACACTCTTTGCAGTGATATTTACTTAATATTTTACCCGCAGCAAAAGGCCCCCATAAGAAAACAGAAGCACCTTTACTAGTACCACTTATTGGTACTACGTTTTTACTGCCACACTTGATACACTTGGTTGCAGTATCTATTGGACAACCACATTTCGGGCAACTTTTAGCCTTCTCTGATACTTCACTCTCACACTCTGGACATTTTATTAAAGCCAAATTAATTACCTCACTTTCTTAAATTACAAATATTTTCTATAATAATTTCGCTAAAAGGTAATAGTTTCCTGCTAATTTTAATTTATATGGAACAAAGTGTTTTATACTACCCCCTTGACCAGGCTGCTGGGTCATCAGCTGGATGCCAACACCTACTTCTGTCTCTATTTGGCTGGTTCTAATTTGACTCCCCGCAATTTCTATTACCTTGCCCTAAGTGAACTGGGAATGCCTCCCCCATGGGGGCATCTTCCCTTCTACCGATTCTTCAGATATATTATCCCACATAATCTATACTAGCTCCTTGCCTATGTACCGCCGTCTCCAATCCGGAGGAGGCGGTGGAGGCTGCTCATCAGGAATAGAGTCTGCAGGAATAATTTCCCCGACATCCATTGCTCGATGGCTTAAACCCCAAGTAACAGCAAGGAAATGATAATCATCTTTAATTTCTTCCAAGTGAGTAAAAGATTCCGGCACGGGAGCAGACAAAAGAAGAATTCCATGGTTTTTAGTATGGTACTGCAACCAATCATCAAGTTCTTCAACTGCAGAGCGAAAAAATTGTATCTTGCTACCACCACCGACAAAAAGAATCGGAAGCCGACCAGTTCGCCACACCGAAGTCCTGGGGGCTCGGCGAAGCTTAGTCTGCCATATAACCCTGCGCAGCATAGTAAGGAATTGTTTCTTGAGTTCAGCTTTTGCCTCTGCAACTGCAGAAATGAATAGTTCCCGTGATACCAAAAACTGTTCCACATCTTCATCTTCTTCTATAGGAGCCAGAGGCTCATGCTTATTTAGGAGATCTTCAGCTTTCTTTTTATAAACACGTTCAAGTGCAAGTACCCGAGCATTGTAAAGCCTAATAGTGCCGAGCTGCTGCACATCTGATATCAAGAGGCTATAGCGGTCACCTTCCTCACATTCTTGAAGGTTAAAACTGCATACGTCTACGGTTGAAGCTCCAATATCAACCATT
>PWFU01000100.1 GCA_003554185.1 Candidatus Dojkabacteria bacterium | reverse complement strand
TTATCACCTTCGCGTTAGATTATTTGGGGGGAGGAAGGTTCAGGCAAAATGAAGGAGGGTTTCACCTCGATAATGTCAGATTAAACCAGTTCAAATGTGACAGTCATGTCTTGTCCGTCAACGATGAACTCTCCAGAATCAGAAGCCGTGCCTTCCTCGGCCTCGAACCAATAGGTTCCGTCCGGTAGCCTGATAACAGCTTCTCCCTCGGAATCGGTGGTGGCGGTCGGGCTGACCTGAGTGCCACCCTGCTCGTCATAAACAGTTATCGTGGCTCCTTCCGTGTTGTTCTGTTCATCAAATGTTATATTATGAGCAAAGATAAGCTCGTCGTTCGAGAGCAGGGAGAAATCCACGGTTTCCAGGTCTTCAACTCCACCTGTCTGCGAGAATGATTCCACCACACAGGGTCCACCCAGCGTATAGGTTTCGGAGCCGTCCGGGTCGTAGTTCACCCAGACAACATTCCGGCTGTAAAACGCGGTCTGAATGGTGTCATAGCCAGCGTCGCCGGGCTCCCAGTTCAAGGTTCCCGACACGCTCCAATCCAAAAGACCTATGATACGAGAGCGAGAGCCTTCCGTTCTAAAGTCAGTGTCATCCAGAGCGTCACCCTCGGCATTAAAGTCGGCGGTGGTCGCTGGCATTTCGTGCATGTTCTCGGGAAGAGGCTCATAAGGGTTAGACTCATCCTCCACCGAGGCAACGGTAATCTTTTTATGAAACGCAGCTTGTCCCATAGCGTCACCTCCTTATGGAACAAAAAGTTTATTACTCTACGCCCACTAATTCTCCGTTCGAGAGCAAGGAGAAGTCCACGGTCTCGAGGTCTTCCACACCGCCAGTCTGAGAGAACGATTCAACCACGACGGGGCCTCCCAGAGCATGGGTTCCCGAACCATCGGGGTCGTACTCCACCCAGATAACCTTTCGATTATAGAATGCGTCCTGAATGGTGTCGTATCCATCGTCACCGGGCTCCCAATTCAGGGTTCCGGAGACGCTCCAGTCAATCAAGCCTATAATCCGGGACCGAGAGCCTTCGGTCCTGAAATCAGTGTCATCTAGGGCGTCGCCCTCGGCGTTGAAATCTGCCGTGGTTGCGGGAAGTTCGTGCATCTCTTCCTCAGGGGGCTTTTCAGGAGTTTCCTCGTCCGTCACATTTCCCACAGAAATCTTTTTGTGAAATGCAGCTTGTCCCATAATTCAAACCTCCTTTTGGTTAATTATTAAAGTAATCAGAGTCTTCCTTGTATTGCAGATTCATGGAAAAAGTAGTGGTCTGTGCCACCAGGTCCTCGTCCGTTCCCAGGGGAAACGGTTTCGAAATCCGTCTTCGACGAATATCCTTTACTTCCGCCTCATTGACCTCCAGAGTATTAAGATGGAGGGCCTTAATCAGCTTGTGGGTAATCTGCCGACAGACCCTTCCTCCCCCCTTCTCGCGGGAGTTTACCACATGGAATATCATGGTGCCGGACTCCCCGGCGGTCACGTGACCCAGGGTCATCCACTGAGCTAGGTCGGATTCTCCATCTAGCAGGATATAGGGATACTCGGCAGAACTTGGAACGATATCATTCCAGAAGGGAGCTTCAATACCGTTGTCCGTGAACGTGGAGGCAAACTCTGACAGAAGTTCCGACCAGATATCATTCATTTCATTGGTGTTATTTTCGTTGCCCATTTAAGATTGCCTCCTTATCTGCCGTATCTGAACAGACTTTCTCCTTCCGCTCCAGAGACTCCCGTCGGGTGTATTGTTTTAAAGTCCACAGGAACGGGAACTTCCCAAGAAGGGTCTCCCGTGCTCGGAAGCTCGAACACATCCGTTTCAGTCAGGAATCCTTCTGAAGCGAACTCGTACGCCTTGGAGACAAACGACGGGTCCTGCTGGGCCGCACGCATAAGAGGACGGGGGTCAAGATTCTGAGATGAAATCCCGAACTCCAGAGCCAGCACATAGGGACAGACGCTGTAAACATAACCTTCCCAGCGACCTCCTCCCATGTGTCCTCGAATGTAAGTTCTAAATGAACCTCTCAGGTCTCCGGTTATCTCCGCGGGCCACTCGGCTCCCCGCACGAAGGGGTTGGTACCCGGGGACGTCGAGGCGGTATGAATTTCCTTGCCTTTCACGTTGAAATAGGTTCGTCCGGTTCTCCGGCCTCCCATGGGACCTAACATTTTCTCGAGAAATGTCTTGTAGTGTTCCACGACATTTGACATGTTTCGATTTATCTTATCCTTGAAAGCGTCCTTGGCGGAGCTAGCAGTAAAATTAGCACTCATTTCCACCCGAGTTTTTCCCATGATATCACCACCTATTCCACGGCTTCCGCCAGAGCGTACTGGTAATACTCCAGAAAGCTCTGGGAGTAAACTACCCGATATCTGGTTCCCTCGGGCTCCTCGTTTTCTTTCAGGCCGTCGGGGTCGTCTTCCACAATGAGAAGGTCAGGAGAGATTTCCATGGAATTCCCATAGTTATCCTCAAAGGGCAGGAATACCCGGTGAGTATGCTCAAACCGCCGGCGGTCCATTTCAAACGCCGTGGTTCCGGTTCGAGTCTCCACGAAACCCGCGGTCTCATACTCGGTTTCCCAGGTATCGACCAGGTCGTTATTATCATCGCGAGTTTCGGTGTATTTTCCTATGACGAGGGGTTTAAGCCAGTCCCCGAACTCGTCTTCGAATGACAGCATGGATTATTCACCTCTCAGGATATCAAACTGACCCTTTCGAAAAGCTGGCTGCGTGGCGTCTGTGTCGTCACGAAGCTTTTGTTTTTGCGTCTCGCTCAGGGCACCCACAATGGGCTGTGCCAGAAGATGGGCTTTCTTGTC